>PLAK01000079.1 GCA_003134115.1 Candidatus Changshengia sp. | reverse complement strand
GATCCAGAAGCCCCGCCACGCCGACCAGGCGGCCTTCGGCGAGGGCGTGCCAGCCGCGGACGGCGGCGATGTCGGCGACGTCCGCCGCGAACCGGTCCGGGGAGGGCCGCTGCCCGAGGGCGGCGTAGATCACCTCGACGAAGTCCTCCGCGTCGCCGGGTGCCGTGCGCCGAATCTCCACGTCCACTGCACGGCAATCATCCCCCAGGGCGGCGGCGCCCGGGGAGAGGGTGGGCGGCGCGTAGAATCGGTCGGCCATGTTCAACCGGCTGCGCTGGTTCAAGAGCCTCTTCCACGACCTTCCCCGGCAGATCCGGCTCGCCTACTGCCTGGTCCGCGACCCGCGCGTGCCCATCGCCCCCAAGGCGGGCATCCTCGCCGCCCTCGGCCTCGTGGTCACCCCTCTCATCGACCTGCCCGAGGAGATTCCGCTGGTGGGCGAGCTGGACTCGCTCGCGGTGGCCATGGTCGCCCTCCGCGTCTTCATCGCCGTCTGCCCGTCCGAGGTGGTCGCCGAGCAGGAGCGACTCATCGCCGAGCGGCGGAGCCGCTTCGACGACGACGTCCGTGCGGGGGAGCGGGTGGCCAAGATGATCTGGCGCAGGCTGCGGCCCGAGCCGGACCACGCGGCCGGAACCGTCCGGACCATCGAGCTCGAAGAAGAGACAGAGAAGAACGGCGCCGAGGAGGCGCTTGCACGAAGGGGCGCGATCGCATGAAGGTCTATTTCCTCAAGGAGGTCGCCGGGACGGCACATGCCGGTGAGGTGAAGGAGGTCGCACCGGGCTTTGCCCGCAACTTCCTGCTCCCCCAGGGACTCGCGGTGCCCGCCGACGACAAGATGGTGGAGCAGATCCGCCAGCGCGAGGAGGCGACCCGCCGCCGCGCCGAGAAGGCCCTGCACGACGCGCGCGAGGTGAGCGCCCGGCTGCGCAAGCTCACCGTCACCATCTACGCCAAGACGGGCGAGGCGGGACGGCTGTTCGGCTCGGTGACCAACGCCGACATCGCTCAGCAGCTCAAGCGTGAGGCCGGCCTCGAGATCGACAAGCGCAAGATCGCGGTCGAGCCTCCGATCAAGTCCCTGGGCCCCCACGAGGTGGAGATCGAGCTCCACCCCGAGGTCACCGAAACCCTCCGGATCGTCGTCGCCGCGAAGTGAGCACACCTCCGCAGGAGCTGCGGGGGTCGGCGGCGCTCGGGCCGGCCGCGCCGTCGGGGCGCGTCCTGCCCCATGACCTCGATGCCGAGCAGGCGGTGCTCGGCTGCCTGCTGATCGACGCCGACGCCATCCTGGCGGTGCGCGACTTCCTGGACCCCGGCGACTTCTACGCGGAGCGCCACGGCCACATCTTCCGGGCCGCGCTGGCGCTCTCCGATCGCGGTGAGCCAGTCGACATCCTCACCCTCAAGGTGCAGCTGGAGCGGGATGGCAGCCTGGCACGGAGTGGGGGGATCGAGTACCTGGCCGAGCTGAGCCAGAAGATGCCCACCGCCGCCTCGGTGCCGCACTACGCCCAGATCGTCGTGGACCACTCGATGCGCCGCCGTCTCATCGCCGCGGCCGGGGAGATGGCCCAGCTCGGCTTCGACGCCGGTCAGCGGACCGACGACATCCTCGACACCGCGGAGAGGCGGATCTTCTCCATCGCCGACTCCCGGCGGAGCCTGGAGATCAGCCACATCGCCCAGATGCTCACCGAGACCTGGGAGCTGATGGAGAGCCGAGCCCAGAGCCGGCAGATCGTCCACGGCGTGCCCACCAACTACAGCCGGCTGGATGCGGTGACGCAGGGCCTCCAGCCCGGCGAGCTGATCATCCTGGCGGCCAGGCCGTCGGTCGGAAAGACGTCGTTCGCCCTCAACATCGCCCGCAACGCGGCGGTGCTCGCCGAGCGGCGGGTGGTGATCTTCTCCCTGGAGATGAGCAAGCAGGCGCTGGTGCAGCGGCTCATCTGCAGCGAGGCCAAGGTCGACGCCTACCTGATCAGCACCGGCCAGGCGGACGCGCACGCCTTCGAGCGAATCGCGGGCGCCATGGACCGGCTCTCTCAGGCCAACATCTGGATCGACGACACCCCGGCGCTCCCGATCAGCGAGCTGCGCGCCCGGGCCCGGCGGATGAGGGCCCAGCAGAAGGTCGACCTGGTGGTTGTCGACTACCTCCAGCTGATGCGCGGCGGTCGCCAGGACTCGCGCGTCCAGGAGGTGTCGGAGATCTCGAGCGGGCTCAAGACGATCGCCAAAGAGCTCAACGTCCCGGTCCTCGCCCTCTCCCAGCTCTCCCGCGAGTCGGAGCGCCGTGAGAACCGCAAACCACAGCTGAGCGACCTTCGCGACTCGGGAAGCATCGAGCAGGACGCGGACGTTGTGCTGTTCCTCTACCGTCCGGGAATGCACAAGGACGACATCGACAAGTCGGTGACCGAGCTGCTGGTGGAGAAGAACCGGAACGGACCGACCACCAAGATCGACCTCCACTTCCAGGCCAATCAGATGGTCTTTTACGAGCCGGCGCGGGAGTAAAGGAAGGGCAGTCCGGGGTCAGCCGGAGCATCCGACAGGCCCACCGCGGACACCGGACTGCAGACTCCGGCCGGCTGGAAGCCCTAAATCCCTCACCCTCGCCGTCACAGCCATTGGCTCCGAGCGCGTGTACACTCGGCGGGGCAATGACCGGCCAGCTCGCCGACTTCCTCGCCGCCCACTCCGAGCGCGTTGCCGAGATCTGGGCTCAGCTCCAGGGGAGCGCGCCCGAGCCGCGGAGCGGTGGTGGCACCCGGGGCCCGCGCCAGTTCCTGAGCGCCGCCCTCGTCGCCCTCTCCGCGGACGACCTGGGGCCCCTGATGGCCTTCTACGAGGTGGACTTCGACAGGGCGTACGAGCTGGACCAGCACCTGGAGAGGGCTCTCCTCCACCTTGCCGCGCTCCGGCCGGCAACGGCCAAGGCGGCGATCGAGGTGGGACTCGACGCGGAATCGCAGCTCTCCCTCGCCCTGGACGCCGCCGAGGACCTGGCCATCATCGCCACCCGGCTGAGCGTGACCGTCGCCCGGCGGCTCTCCCAGCAGATCTCGGCGATGACCACGGCGAGCAGTGCTCGAGGCACCTCGCTCTCCATCACCATGCACGAGCTGCGCCGGCCGCTCACCATCCTCAACAGCTACGGCCAGCTGCTCGCGACCGGGATGCTCGGGCAGATGCCGGACACGGCGACGGTGGCCATCGACGGGATCACGGCGAGCACCGAGATGATGGTGCGGATGGTGAACGCGCTCGCCGAGCTCTCCCGGTTGGAGGACCCCGAGGACAAGCTGACGATGGAGCCGATCGGCCTCACCGACCTGGTCGCCGGAGCCGTCGAGACGGTGATGATGGAGGCCAAGCTGCGGGACTGCACGGTGACCCAGGACGTGGCACCGGAGGTCACCTTCCGGGGCGACCGCCGGCGGCTGATGCTCGCCCTGACCAACATCCTGGGCAACGCCGTCAAGCACGCGCCCGACGGCTCGACCATCGCGATCCGGGGCTGGGAGCAGGACGACAAGATCCATGTCGCCGTTCGCGACCAGGGGCCGGGCTTCGCCCCCGAGGAAGCTGACCGGCTCTTCGAGAAGTACTACCGCTCGGTGGCGGAGCGCCACCGCAAGGTCCCGGGCAGCGGCCTCGGCCTCTACATTGTCAAGACCGTGGCAGAGCGCCACGGCGGTAGCGTGTGCGCCCGATCGGAGCTGGGCAAGGGAGCGGAGTTCGAGATGAGCGTCCCCAAGGGCGAGCGGCGCTGATGGCCGGGAGCAGCCTCCCCGCCTCCCGCCGCGAGCGCGACTCGATGGGTGAGCTGGAGGTTCCGGCCGGCGCCTACTACGGCGCCAGCACGATGCGGGCCAAGCTCAACTTCCCGATCAGCCCGCTGCGCCTCCCCCGCGACTTCATCAGGGCTCTCGGTCTGATCAAGCGTCAGGCCGCGCTCGTCAACACCGAGCTGGGACTGCTCGACGGCCACCTGAGCAGGGCGATCGCGCAGGCCGCGGAGGAGGTGGCGGACGGCAGGTTCGACGACCAGTTCGTGGTCGACGTCTTCCAGACCGGCAGCGGCACCTCCACCAACATGAATGCCAACGAGGTGATCGGCAACCGAGCGATCGAGCTGCTCGGAGGCACCCTGGGAACCCGCACCCCGGTCCACCCCAACGACCACGTCAACCTCTGCCAGTCGTCCAACGACGTCATCCCCACCGCGATCCATGTCGCCGGAGCGGTAACACTGTCGCGCGACCTCCTCCCCGCCCTCGAGCTCCTGGAGGCCTCGCTCCGCGCCAAGAGCCGGGAGCTCTGGCCGATCGTCAAGACCGGCCGCACCCACCTCCAGGACGCCACCCCGATCCGGCTGGGCCAGGAGTTCCTCGGTTGGGCGGGACAGGTGGAGCGGGCCCGGCGCCGCTGCCGCCAGGCACTCGACGAGCTCTGCGAGCTCGCCCTGGGGGGGACGGCGGTGGGCACCGGGGTCAACTCCCATCCCGAGTTCGCCGGACGGGTCATCGCCGGGCTCGCGGCGAGCTGTGGCCTGCCCTTCCGGGAGTCCGACAACCATTTCCAGGCCCAGGGAACCCTGGACGGCGTGGTCGCCGCCCACGGCGCCCTGCGCAGCGTCGCCGTCTCCCTCTACACGATCGCCGCCGACATCCGCCTGCTCGCCTGCGGCCCCCGGGCCGGGATCGCCGAGATCGCCCTTCCAGAGGTGCAGCCCGGGTCGTCGATCATGCCGGGGAAGGTCAACCCGGTCATCGCCGAGTCGCTCACGATGGTGGCCGCACAGGTGGTGGGCAACGACGCCACCATCGCCTTCGCAGGCGCGGCCGGCTCCCTGCTCGAGCTCAACGTGATGATGCCGGTGGCCGCCTACGATCTCCTGGAGTCGATCGCCATCCTGGCCACCGCGGCCGCCAACTTCGCCACCCAGGCGGTGGACGGCATCACGTCGACCGGGAACGGCCCCCGCCTGGTGGAGCGGGGCCTCATGACCTGCACCGGGCTCGCCCCCCGGATCGGCTACGACAGCGCCGCCCGCATCGCCAAGGAGGCGTTCGCCAGCGGCCGCACGGTGCGCGAGGTCGCTCGCGAGCAGACCTCCCTCACCGAGGCGGAGCTGGACGAGCTGCTCGACCCGGAGGCGATGACGGAGCCGTCGACGGGCCGGATCGGAGCCGGAGGGTAACCGTCCTCGGCGGCGCGGCTCCCCTCAGTCAGGACACCACGCCGGCCCGCGAGGGGTCAGGCTCGACCGCCCTGCGAATCGGCGCCGCTCGGTCGAGCCAGGTCGGCCTGGATCTGGGCCTCCAGCTCCGGGCGGTCCCAGAGGAGGACGCCGGACGCGGCGGCCAGGGCGCTGGCCTCGTCGTTGAACGTCGAGGTGCTGACCACCATGCCACCGACCTGCGAGCAGCCCAGCCGGCCGAGGGTGCCGGTGTGGAACTCGACCGCGGCGACGATGGCGCGGATGACCTCCGGCCCGAGCGCTGCGTTCCAGCGCCTGACCTGGACGACCACACCCTGCTGACCCCTGCAGATGAGGAGGACCGAGGCCACCTCGCCACGGCTCGGCACCGGCCAGACCGTGTACCCACGGCGGCCAAAGAGACCGGTGAGGTGCCGCTCGATCTCGTCGCTCGTCATGACGGTGAGGTTCGGGACCCACCGCGGGGCAGGCGGGATGCGGGCAGCCGGGGCGCCCGGCTCGCTCGGATCCCCGGGCGGGGTGTCGACCGGCCGGCTCCGGCGCCACCGGTCGAATGGCGACGAGCGAGAGATGCTCTGACCGTTCCCAGCTATCTGCACGTCGGTGACTCCGGATGACCAGCCCCAGCCCGGGGTTGGACGCCACAGCTACCGCATCACGATAGGCCGGTCCCCGTTTTGCGCCTGCGACAAGGAGGTGACAGAACCGCCGCACCGATAAACGGGTCGGTTCAATCTCGTGAGACGGCGCAGGTGCGGCAGAGTCCGGGGAGGAGGAGGGGGTGATGACCGAGCACGAAACCCGTCTCACGGCGCAGGCCGGAGGCCAGTGCGCGGACGGCCCGAATGCTCACATCTTCAGTGGCGCCGCAGCGCGTGCAGACGGCGTGGTGGTGGGCGACGTCCTGGATCTCGAAGCGGGAGACTCCGTCTCCGAGCCGCACCTGCTCCAGCAGCCCGGCCTCGGTGAGATCGGCCAGCACTCGGTACACGGTGGAGCGGTCCATCTCGCCGCTCTCCTCCCGGAGCCTCAGCCAGACGTCCTCGGCGCTCAGATGGGCGCCGCCGGCACGTGCGACGACGGAGAGGACGGCGAGGCGCTGGGGGGTGGCCCGGAGCCCGGCGGCGCGGATCGTCTCCCGGGCCGCCACGTCGCCGTTTCGCGGCGCGCTGGAGATGGGCGACCTCATCGGCGCAGTGTAAACCGCCCCACCCGGGCATGTCGGGGGGCCCGGCTGCGCGGCGCCACAGCCCCGACGGTGCAAACTTAAGCGCGGAGCCCACACCCAGGAGTCCTGCCGTGTCTGAGCGCGTGCGCGCCACCAGCCCCGACCCGACCGAGCACCCCGCTCTCGACCTGCCCACCCGAGGGAAGCTCATCGTCATGGTGGCGGTCATGCTCGGCCTCTTCCTGGGCGCCCTGGACCAGACCATCGTCGGCGTCGCCCTGCCCCGGATCGTCAGCGACCTCAGGGGCAGCGACCTCTACACCTGGGTGGTCACCGCCTACCTGCTCACCAGCACGATCACGGTTCCCATCTACGGGAAGTTGGGCGACGTCTTCGGAAGGCAGCGGATGCTGATCGTGGGCATCGTCATCTTCCTGACCGGGTCGGCCCTCTCCGGGCTCTCCCAGAGCATGGGCGAGCTGATCGTCTTCCGGGGCCTGCAGGGATGCGGGGCCGGGGCGCTCTTCCCCATCGCTCTCGCCGTGATCGGTGACCTCTTCACGCCCCGCGAGCGGGGCCGGTACCAGGGGCTGTTCGGCGCCGTCTTTGGCCTCAGCTTCATCGTCGGACCCTTCCTCGGCGGGGTCATCACCGACGACATCAGCTGGCACTGGATCTTCTACGTCAACCTGCCGGTCGGGATCGTGGCCCTCTACGCCATCTCCACCCGCCTCCCCAACCTCAAGACCACCGCGGCCCGCCTGCGCGATCTCGACTTCTCCGGTATCGCCATCTTCACGGTCGGGGTGGTGCCCATCCTCATCGGCCTCACCTTCAAGGGCCTGACCGACGCGTCCGGCAACCTCTACGGATGGACCGCCTGGCAGGTGGGCGGATTGATCCTCGTCGGGCTGGCGATCATGGCAGCCTTCATCGTCAACGAGTCCCGCGTCCGCCAACCGATCATCCCGCTCGACCTCTTCTCCACCCGGACCCTGGCCGCCACCAACGTCGCCGTCTTCATGGTCTCGTCGTGCATGTTCGCGGCGGTCATCTTCATCCCCCTCTACTACCAGGTGGTCAAGGGGGTGAGCGCCACCGCCTCCGGGTACTCGATGTGGCCGCTTCTGCTGGGGCTGATCGCCACCAGCGTCGGTGCCGGCTTCTACCTGACCCGGACGGGCCGCTACAAGATGCTGCTCCTGATCGGGCTGGGCGTGCTGATCGTCGGCAGCTTCCTGATGACCCACCTGAGCCCGACCACGACGACCCCCACCCTGTGGCTGTGGCTGGCGCTGACCGGGCTGGGCATCGGTCCCTCGATGTCGGTCTTCACCGTGGTGATCCAGAATGCGGCGCCGCGGGAGCGGCTGGGCACGGCGACCAGCACCCTCACCTTCCTGCGCCAGGTCGGCGGGATGGTCGGGCTGGCGGTGGCGGGCACCGTCTTCACCCAGGGGCTCTCCACCCAGATGCCCAAGCAGCTGAGCGCCGCCCACCTACCGAGCCAGCTGACCGCCCACATCTCGGGCGGCACCTTCTCAGAGAACAACATCGCCTCGGTGGGCAACCTGGGTCAGACCATCCTGCAGGCGGTGCCGGTGGCCGCGCGCGCCGAGGTGCGTCCCTATCTGCCCCAGATCGTCAATGCCCTCCACAACGCCATGTCCCTGGCTCTCGGCGGCGTCTTCTGGGTGGCGCTCGTCGGGGCGATCCTCGGCTTCCTGGCCACCCTGGTGATGCGTGAGCTCCCGCTGCGGAGCAGTCACCGGGAGGAGCGGGAGGTGGAGGTCCAGGCGGCGACGGAGGAGCCGGAGATGGCCACGCTGGCGTGAGCCCGTCCGGGGACGTCTGACGCCTCCCTCCCTTCAGCCGGGTACCAGGCTGAGGGCCTCCGCCATGCTCTCCGCCACGGCGAAGGGACGCCATCCGGGCTCCGTCCAGGTGCGGCCTCTGCGCAGCCAGATCCCCGGGATGCCCATCTCCACGGCGGCGGCGATGTCCGC
>PLAK01000072.1 GCA_003134115.1 Candidatus Changshengia sp. | reverse complement strand
CGAGCACGACGGCGAGTACGCGCTGGTGGCCTCCAAGGGCGGGGCGCCCGAGAACCCCGAGTGGTTCCACAACCTGGTAGCCCACCCCGACGAGGTCGTGATCCAGGATGGCCCCGAGCCCTTCGCGGTCGACGTGCGCGAGGTCACCGGGGACGAGAAGGCGCAGTGGTGGGAGCGGGCGGTCGCCGCCTACCCCCCCTACGCGGAATACCAGACCAAGACGTCACGGGTGATCCCGGTCTTCGTCGCCACCCGGGTCTGAGCCCCTCGTCACGGGCAGCGGGCCCACCAGCCGGCGATGGGTGATTGCGTCGTACGCGTCATTTCGCTGGTACGGCCAAGGTCGGAGGACGCATTTCGGTGAGATTGGGGTACCCTAGTCTCAGCCGCTCAAATCGGGCGGAAGTCGCTCGTGGTCTCCCTCCTTCTCAACGGACCCGCGCGTCGTGAGTAATCCGAGAAGGACCAGGAGAGACCAGCCATGACTGGTACCGTCAAGAAAGTCGTGCAGGAGCGCGGCTTTGGTTTCATCACCGCTGAGGATGGCGCGGAGTACTTCTTCCACCGCAGCGGACTCGACCCCTCGCTCAACTTCGAGAGCCTGGCGGTTGGCGAGCACGTGAGCTTCGCCGTCGAGACGAGTGACAAGGGCCCGCGCGCGCGTCAGGTTCGCGCCGCCTAACACTCGGGATTAGGCCGTCCGGCCGGTGCGGTTATCCGCGCCGGCCGGGGGGCCGAAACCTCTGACCGGGTCAGAGAAGACCGTCGAAGAGGCCCATGGGGGCCCTTTCCGGTTCGCCCGCGCCGCGGGCGAGGACGAAGCGTTCGAGGTGGAAGGCTGCCTCGAAGAGCGCGGCCGCCCTGGTGACGAGGGCGAGTGCCGGCATGCCTCCGACCGACATTTGGCGGCCGGATCGGGCGGGTTCAGTCGGTGAGCGCCAGCCGCATCACGGCGAGATGCCGCACCACCGCGTCGGGACTCCAGCCGTGGCCCCCCAGCTTGTCGACCACCAGCTCGACGTTCTCGAGGGGCGCGACCATCGAACGGAGGCGTTCGACGTTGACCAGGCGATCGTGCTCGGGGACGATGATCATGGTCGGCTTGGCGCGAGTCCGGACCAGGTCCAGGTCCTCGCGTCCGAGCGCATCGGCCAGCCACTCACGTGCGGCGCGCGGGTTGGCACGTCGCTGGTTGAGGTAGTTGATGTCGGCCGTGTACGGATCGACGACCTTGCCCTCGATGGCGATGCGCTTGTAGAGGTCGCTGACAGTGCGGCGGCGGCTGAGCCAGGCCACCTGGGCCCAGAGCGGCCGGACGGTCAGGATCCGCACCTGCCAGCGGTACTGGGCGCGGATCAACCCCTCCCCGAGGAGTGGGGTGTGCAGGATCAGATGGTCGACGGCGCTCTCGTTGTCGGCGGCCATGGCGCAGGCCACCGAAGCGCCCAGGCAGAGGCCGGCGAGGTCGAAGCTCCGGATCTCGAGGTGATCGAGCAGTTCCCAGACCGTGCCGGCCATGGCCTCGGCGGTGTGACGTGTGGGGAGCGGCTCCGACTGCCCGTTGCCGGGCAGATCGGGGGCGATCAGGGTGTGCTGACCGGCGAGCGCCGCAAACCGGCCTCCGAACTCCTCTCCGGAGCTGATGAAACCGTGGCAGAGCACCAGCGGTTTGCCGGTGCCACCGATGAGGAACCGAAGTCGGCGTCCGCCGAGTTGGACAAACCGCTCCTCCATGCGCGGCACAGCGGCGGTTGAGACGCTCAAGCGCTCACGCTCGATCTCAGCGGTGCGACTACTTCGGTCATCCGCGTCAGAAATCCTGGATCTGGTGGTTGCGTCGAACCACATGACGTGACTCGGCTCCCCGGCCTTCCCACCCCGCGCCGGGCATGCGGGCACGGACAGCGTCGGTCCGAGGGCACCCATGGTGCCCTATCACCCGGTGCGGCGTCTGCTCGCCGCCGTACCGATCAGGTCGCGCTTCGCGCATGCCCTCAGTCCGCGCCTCGATAGGCGGCACCGTCATGGGGAGGGACGCCGACACGGTCCAGCTCTCGCTTGATGCTGCCGTAGCACTCGCACGAGACACTTTCCAACCCCTCGCGATCGAGGATGGAGACGTGCCCACGGTGATAGCGGATGAGTCCCGCGGCCTGGAGTATCCCGGCTGAGAGGGTCACGGTCGCGCGCCGCGAGCCGAGCATCTGGCCGAGGAACTCGTGGGTGATCGCGAAGTCGTCCACGCCGACCCGGTCATGGCTCATCAGCAGCCAGCGGCTGAGACGCTCCTCGTTGGTGTGCAGCCGGTTGCAGGCGGCGGCCTGCGAGATCTGCCCGAAGAGGGCCGACAGATACTGGTGGACCAGGTCGTTCAACGCGCCGGCGCGGTCCACCTCGGCGAGGAAGGCAGCCCCGTCCATCCGCAGTGAGGCTCCCGACACCTGCGAGATCGCGCGCACGGCGAGCGAGCCGCCGGAGAAGAGCGGCACCCCGACCATGCCCTCGTTGCCGACCGTGGCCACCTCGACGATGGCGCCGTCGTCAAGGGGGGTGACCAGTGAGATGACGCCGTCGATCGGGAAGTGGACTGCCCGGATCGCCTCGCCGGGCTCGAAGAGCACGGTCTTGATGGGCAGTGCCACGAGCACCATGCTGCGGATCAGCCGGTCACGGTCCTCGGTGGGGAGTGCCTCCAGGATCCGGTTGGAGCGGGGATCGCGGGGGAGGGGAGGAGAGGACATGGGAATCTCGGCCAAGCGGCCTCCCGGTCGCGACGGCACCTGCTCAGTCAGGCGCCGCGGCGAGGCTGTGTTCTGCTGTTGGCCCGGATTCTACCCCTGATCTGGCGCAATGGCACCGGTTGGAGGTGCCTCAGGCGGCGTCCCGCGACTGCCGCGGGTGGATGCCATCTCGCGACTGGGCGTGCGCTGCCGGCGTCGGAGGCACCTCCGCCTCGCCGGGCGCCGGCTCCGGCCCGACCGGGAGGGTGAAGGCGACGGTCGTCCCCAGGTTGCCGGAGGAGGCGATCCAGATCCGACCACCGTGTCCTTCGACGATGCGGCGGCAGGTGGCCAGGCCCAGCCCACTGCCCGGAACCGAGGTCTGGCCGCGCGTGAAGGGCTCGAAGATCCCCTCGCGGGCGCTTCCCGGGATNNTCGAGGCGGATCCGCGGTGGTTGGTCGCCCCGGTACTTGATGGCGTTCCCGATCAGGTTCTGGAGCACCAGCTGGAGCTCACCGGGTCGCCCCAGGACGGTCGGGAGGTTTCCGGCCTCGATGAGCGCGCCCTGCTGAGCGATGCTCGACCCGATGGTGGCGATCACGCGGGCGGCGGCAAGGTTGAGATCGACCGGCTCCTGGGCGGTGTCGCCGCGGTCCAGCTCGGCGTAGTGGAGGAGATCGCTGACCAGCTCCATGGCGTCGTCGGCGACGGCCTTGATCTGGTCGACCACCTGGAGCACCGGCCCCGCGTCGTCGCCGGGCCCCGCTCGCATGCGGGCCACCGAGGTCCACATCGCGATCGTCGCCAGAGGGTTGCGCAGGTCGTGGGCCATGGCGTGGCTGAAGGTCGCGAGGTCCGCGTTGGACCGGCGGAGCCGCTCCATCATCACCTGACGTTCGAGCGCGACGCTGAGGAGGGCGTTGTTCTCGAAGAGACGGTCCCGCTCATATTCCATCGCCGGCCTCAGCGGGGTCACCACCGCGAGCAACCCGAGGTCAAGGGTCGCCGTCTTGGTGGGGAAGACGATCGCCAGCTCACCTGGCCCCCACTCGATGCCGTCGAGGAGGCCGTCGGGAGGGAATGCCTCCATCCGCGACTGCGCCGGAAGGCCCAGCTTGCCGCCTCCCCTCAGGTACGACCCGGCGATGTCCAGCGGTCTGGCGTCGGCCCCCTCGTGCCCGGCGGCTTCGGCCGCCCACAGCCCCAGGCAGCCGGCTCGGGCCGGGGTGACGGCGAGCCAGTCGAGCGACTTGGGCTCACCCGCGGTGCCGCTCAGGAGGGACACGCTCAACTCATGATCCAGTGTCATCGTCTCGTTGAGGCCGGCCCTGGCGGTGGCGGCCGCCTGGGTGACGCACCGGGAGAGCTCGACCGCCACATCGGTGATGCGGCTCTGGAATCGAGCGGCGTTCTGCCCCCTGGCCACCCTCTTCCCCAGGTCCCGCTGGTACTGCTGGAGGCAGGCGACCACGGCGCTGATCGTGGTCCAGCGCGGGTTCACCGAATGGAGGGCCGCGGCAGCCTTGGCCAGGTCGGCCACCACCGGGTCGCGAGCTCCGGGGCCCACGTCCAACCCCCGTTCGATCGCGTCGATCGCCCTCTCGAGGGCGGATGCCTGCTGCGGGGTCGTGGCCTCGCCCTCGATGAGGAGCCGTTCCAGCCGGCGCCGTAGCCGGTCTCGCGCCAGCCCGTCCTCCAGGGAGCCGCCCTCACCGCCATCGCTGAGCGTGGCGGCCGCCGTGCAGCCGCAGGACTCGCGCGCCACGAACGCGGTGGGCACCAGGTGCGAACCGTTGGGGACGTCGACGCCATGGATCATCTCCAGGAGCAGGGTGGCAGCCATCCGCGCGATCCCCTCGAAGCTCTGGTGGACCGTGGAGAGGGTGGGCTGAGCCGAAGATGCCGCCGGCACATCGTCGAAGCCGACGATGGCCTGGTCACGCGGCAGGACCAATCCCGCCTCCCGGAGCGACCTCATGATGCCGAGCGCGTTGTAATCGGTGGCGGCGACCACGGCTGTCGAGGGCATGCCGGCTGCCAGCATGGCCCTGCCGGCCACCTCCCCTCCACCCTCCAGATTGTCCGTGGTCTCGAAGACGAGATCGTGGTCGGCCTCGATCCCGTGGGCGGCGAGCGCTTCCAGATACCCGCTGAGCCGCTCCGTGATGTCCGTTTGCACCAGGCAACCGGCAAAGGCGATGCGGCGGTGCCCGTGCTCGACGAGGTGGTCCACGGCCTGGATGATCCCGGATCGGTTGTCGGCGCGAACCACGGGGCAGGGGAAGCCCTCGACCTCATGGCTGAGCATGATCACGGGCTTGCCCGCCTCCCTCAGGGCCTGGAGATACCAGGGTTCCACCGCGTTGAGCACGACGAGGAAGCCGGAGACCTGGTCCCAGGCCGGACGCACCGTGAAATGGGGCACCAGGGCCTCAGTGCCAGGGGGCCAGCCGAGGTAGTCGCCGTCGGCGCTCCCGAGGGGACGGGAGCGCGTCAATCGCTGCTCTGGACCGTCGAAGGCCAGGTCCAGGGTCTGGATCGCGATCACCCGGGTCCCGATGGCGCTGGCGGCGGCCACGACACCGGCGGTGAGGTGGCTCGCGTAACCGCCTGCCACGAGCGGTGACAGGATCCCGATCCGCGGGTGCTTGCCCGGCTTGGCCTGAGCGAGCGAGCGCGTCCCTGGCAACACCTGATCCTCCAGTCAAGGAGAGATGCTCCACCTGGGCCCCGCCATTGGGAGGCGGGGTCATGGGGCTGGAACGGCCTCGTGACCTCTGGAGGCCGAGCCGCCCCGCGGCTCCGAGAGCGTTGGCCAGTTTGGTCCGCACCCGGCTACAGGGCGACATCCGCCGCGGCGACGATCTCGGTGGAACGACCCGGGTGGCTGAGCGTTCCGAAACAGCTGTTGACGAGCTGCACGATCGTCTCGGCGGGGAGGTTGCCGCCCGGCAGGGTGGCGGGCGAGGTGGTGTGGGCGTCTCCGACCAGGCTGACGTCGTAGCCGTGGTGGAGGGCGGAGAGGGCCGTCGTCTGCACGCAGTACTGCGACTGGGCTCCGGTCAGGACCAGTCGCCGCACTCCCGTAACGGCCAGGACTGCGCCGAGCTCGGTGCCCGCAAAGCTGTCCCGGTACTCCTTGGCCACCACCGGGTCACCCTCGCGCCGGTCCAGACCTGGGACCAGCCGCCATCCTGGGCTGCCGGCGGTCAGCTCCGGGTCCTCGGCATCCTGGTGCTGGATGAAGACGATCGGGGCACCCAACCGGCGGGCGCGCCCGAGCAGGCCGTTGATGCGCTCGATCACCCCGGGAACGTCGGTGCAGCCGGCGAGGACCGCCTCCTGCATGTCGATCACCAGCAGGCCCGGATGCTCCTCGCCGCTCGCCACGAGTTCGATTCTGGCACCCGGTGGTGGACGCCGTCTCGATGGCGGCCGCCACTCGGCCGGGTACGCTGTCCCTCCCGCCGGTGCCGGCGGGCCAGACGGAGTGGCGCACCGGAGTGAATTTCCTTCAAGGCCTGCATGGGGCCGTGGCCCTTGCCCTGCTGGCCGGGCTGCTCTTCGCCGAGGAGGCGGGCGTCCCGCTTCCCTTCGCGCCTGGCGAGTTGACCCTGCTCGCCGCCGGTCTCCTGATCAGTGCCGGCGGCCTCAATCCGTGGGTCTTTGCCCCGGTGGCGGTGGTCGCCTGCGCCGGCGGCTCTCTGGTCGGCTACTACTGGGCGCGGGCGCTCGGGGACCGAGGGTTGGAGGCCGTGGCCCGGCGGCTCCATCGGCAGCGCGCCCTGGAGCGGGTCACGGCGCGGGTCAGGTCGGCCGGCTGGATGCGCCTGGCGGTGACCCGGTTGATCCCGGGGCTGCGCATCTACACGACCCTGGTCGCCGGCGCTCTGCGAGTCAAGCGCTCCACCTTCCTCACCGGAATGATCACGGCCACCGTGCTGTGGGTCGCGGTGTACGTCGCCCTGGGCGTGGCGGCGGGGGTCCCGATCGAGCACTTCCTCACCCAGATCCAGCGGCTGGCCGTCCAGGGCGGCATCCTGGTCGCCATGGGGGTCGGCTGCTACATCGCCATCCGGCGCACCCCGGCCTCCGCCGGTGCAGGCCTGGTGCGTCTGCCTCGAGCAGCGCGGATCGTGGTCGCAGCGGCCGTGGATGTCGGGGTGGTGGCCTGCGTCAGCACCGGCCTGCTGGCTCTGGGACGTCTGCTCGGGGTCGGCTTCCGAGCCGGGTGGGTGGACGCGCTGGTCGCGCTCCTGGTCGTCGCCGCCTTCTACGTCATCATCGCCCGGCGCAGCGGAGGTGCCACCGTCGGGGAGGCGCTCCTCCACACCAGCTACGCGATCGAGCAGCGGTCGGCGCTCAGGTCCCGCTCGCCCCTGGAGACGGTCCGCGCCTTCGTGTCCGGCAATCGCGACGAGCTCACCGGGTCCTCGGAGCTGCTCCGGGCGCTGGGGGACCCGGAACGGCTCCGCATCGTGACCCAGCTGCTGAAGAAGCCGCTCACGCTCGCCGAGATGGCCTCCTCGATGCAGCAGCTCCCCTTCGAGCTGCGTCACCAGCTGGACCGCCTCACCTCCACCGGAGCGCTGACCGTGAGCGGCGATGAGCCCAACGCCGTCTATGCCGTCCGTCCCGAGCTTGCTCGCGCCCTGGTGCAGCTCCTGGCGGCGTNNCCCACCCACCCCGGCCGATGGCACCGGTGCTCATGACGACCCCGCGGGCGCGGTTGGCGATCAATGGCAGGCGAGACGGCCTCCGGTCAGCAGCTGACCGGACGCCGCCGGAGCGCGGAGGAGGGCCCGCCGGGGGAATTCCGGACCTCCTACTCCCTGCGCAGGGGGACCGTCAGCCGGGCGACCAGCACGTTGCGCCGTCGCCGGAGCGCGGCGCTGAGCACCAGGTCCAGGTGGTTGTGGAGAGCCTGTTGCCAGAAGTGGCGGGGGAGGGCAACCGGGATGAGGACCACCACCCGATGGGCGGCCGAGGGCTTGAGCGAGCCGNNACTGCAGAGGACGCACCACGGAGTGGTACGGGGAGGGGAGGACCACCAGGGGCACCCCGGGATCCCACCGGGCCCAGGCCGCCTCGAGCTCCGCCCGAGCCCCCTGGTCCTCGGGAAACTCCACCGTCACCGCCACCACGTGATCGCCCATGGAGAGCGCCTGGGAGAGGGCAAGGCTGGTGAGGCGGGAGAGCTGGGTGAAGGGGACCACGATGGTGGTCGAACCAGGGACGGGGCGCTCCGGCCGCTGGCCGAGGTGGATCTCCGCCGCCAGCCTGCGGTAGTAGGTGCTGATCCTCACGAAGACGAGGATCAGGAGCGGGATTGCCACCACCACCACCCAGGCCCCCTCCCGGAACTTGCTGAAGACGAAGATCAGGGTGGCGATGCCGCTGGCGGCGCCCCCGAGCCCATTGATCCCGCAGCGCCACCACCAGCCCTTCGGCCGCTCCCGCAGCCAGTGGCGGACCATCCCCGCCTGGGCGAGGGTGAAGCCGGTGAAGACGCCGATGGCGTAGAGCGGGATCAGCGAATCCGTGTTTCCGCCGGTGGCGGCCAGCAGGATCGCGGCGAGCAGCGCCAGCGCCCAGATGCCGCGGTTGAATACGAGCCGGTCGCCGCGGATGGCGAAGCCGTGCGGGAGCCGGTTGTCCTTGGCCAGCAGGCTGGCCAGCACCGGCAGGCTTCCGAAGGAGGTGTTGGCGGCGAGGGCGAGCACCAGGGTGATCAGGATCGAGATCCCGGCGAAGGCCCAGCCCCGGCCCAGGGCATAGCCGACCACCTGGTTCAGCACGGCGTCGCCGGCCCTCGGCTCCACGTGGAAGCGCTGGATCAGCAGTGCTAGCCCGAGCAGCATCACGGCCAGCAGGGTGCCAAGGATCAGCTCGGTCTGACGCGCTCTGGTGACCTGGGGGCGGCGGAAGAGGGGAACACTGTTGGCGATCGCCTCGACCCCGGTGAGGGCACTGCACCCGGCCGCGAACGCCTGGAGGACGAGCAGCACCCCCACCGTCTCCAGGGTGTGGGTGGCGATCTGCGGCGCGCCCGGCGCCTTCAGGTGCGGTTCCAGGGGATGGATCAATCCGATCGCGATCACGACCAGGATCACGGCGATGAACGCCAGAGTGGGCACCAGGAAGGCTCGGGCCCCCTCGGCCAGGCCGCGGAGGTTGAGGAAGGTGATCACGGCGAGCATGGCCAGGCAGAGGGGGAGGGTGTAGGGCGTGAGCGGGCTGAATGCGGAGGTCAGCGAGCCCACCCCGGCAGCGATCGAGACCGCGACGGTGAGGACGTAGTCCACGATCAGCGCGGCTCCCGCCAGCAGCGACAGGCCCGCTCCGAGATTGGCCCGGGCGACCGCATAGGCGCCGCCTCCGCTGGGGTAGGCGGAGATGACCTGGGTGTACGAGGCGACCAGCAGCACCAGCAGGGCGACGATGGCGAGCGTGATCCAGGGGGCGAGCCGGAGGGCGGCCAGGCCCCCGGCTCCCAACGCGACCAGGAGCGCCTGGGGGCCGTACGCCACCGAGGTGAGCGCGTCGAGGGAGAGCGCCGACAGCCCCTCGACGGGGTTGATCTCCTCCTTGGCCGCCTCGTTCGGGCGGAGGGGGCGGCCGAACAGGGTGCGGGTCAGCTGCACCTGGTCACCTGGCCTCGGGCTGGGTAGTCAAGGATGTGAGTCTGACCGCTGCCGCCCACCGGAGGTGGCCCCGCGCGGCCGCTCTCCGCGGCGCGCCGCCCGCTCCGTGACAGACGGTCGGTACTGCAACGTGCGGACGGCCGGTCTGAGCGGTGCTAGGGTCGGCGCTCACGCCGATTCATCGGCGGACACGGGGCGGGTTTGACCATGGCGTCTGCGATAGTCACGGGTCGGCGCCCCGTCCGCGACGGGTGCGAGCCGGCCAGCTTCTCCACCTGCGCCGGGAGCCACTCCCGACCCGCGCGCTCCAGGGGTCGTCTGTGCGCCCTGGTTGCCGATGGTGGCGGCGAGGGCAGCCGGCTCCTGCAGAGCGCACTCCAGGGCGGCGGCTTCGACGTCATCCCCACCGAGGACGGTGTGGCCGCGCTGGAGATGATCTGCGCGGTCGGTCCCGACGTGATCGTTGCCGACCTGGACGGGCGGGACCTCGACGGCTTCGTGCTCTGCCGGGTGCTGCGGGGTCTGGCCGCCCACTTCATGCTGCCGGTGCTGGTGCTCACCAATAAAGCCGCGGGGGACGCGGGCGCTCTGGCCATGGCCGCGCTCGGCAACGTTCGGGTCATGCGCAAGCCGGCGATGCCGGTCCTCGTGGTGGCCGCGGTCGCCGAGATGCTCAACATCGTGCCGGTGGGCTCGCGAAGCGTCGCTCTGCCGGGTCGAAAGGCATCGCCGGTCGCGACCGTGCGGCGAGCCGCGTTCATCGGCGGCTGAGAGGCTACAGCACCACCCGGCGGTGCGTGTCGCTCAGGGGGGTGGCGGGGCGATGGGCACGGCTTCCTGGCTGCTCAGCGCCGTTCCGCGGCTGCGGCGGGGGAAACGATCGCGCCCAGCCGGGAAGCTGACGATGGCACTGGGGGCGGATGCCTCCAGGGCACGTGTCACCCGGTCTCGGCCGGTGTGCTTGGATGTGTACATGGCTCGGTCGGCGGCTCCGAGCAGCTGGTCGAGGTCGGTGCCATCCTCCGGATAGGCCGCGATGCCGATCGACACGGTCAGCTGCTCCAGTGGGCAATCCGCCGGCAGCGCGACCTGGCGCACCGCGGTCCGCAGTGCCTCGGCGATGGTCACGGCTTCGGCGGCGCCACAGCGACGCAGCAGGACGACGAACTCCTCACCGCCGTATCGCACCACCGCGTCCTCGGTCCGCACCGACCCGCGCAGGCGCGTGGCCACGCGCTGCAGGACCAGGTCGCCGGCCGCATGACCGCTGCTGTCGTTCACCGTCTTGAAGTGATCGATGTCGAGTAGCAGCAGGGCGAGGCTGGTGTGATCGCGCGCAACGGAGGCGAGGTCGCGCTCCCCCGCGTCACGGAGCCACCGGTTGTTGTAGAGACCGGTGAGCGGGTCCGTCACCGCCGCCTCGCGAAGCTCGGCATACAGTTGCGCGTTGTGCCAGGCGGCCGCCGCGATGTGGGCAAAGAGCGAAGCCGCCTTGAGCTCGTCGTCACTGAAGCGGCCGACACCGAGCCGATAGCAGTTGATGATGCCGAGCTTGCGCTCGCCCGCGATCAGGGGGGCGAGCAGCAGCGACTCCTGCACCACCGACGTTCCAGGGACCTGCCGGGCTCGGGGGTGCGTCCAGGTATCCGTGACGTTCTCGGGCGTCCCCCGGGCGAAGGCCCAGCCGGTGATTCCGGAGTCCAGAGAGAAGCTCTCGGCGAGGAAGGCATCGCGGTCCGGCCCGGTGGCCAGGACCGGGACGAATCGCTGCGTGTCGTAGTTCGCTATGTAGATCGTCATCTCGGTGACCGGCACGACCCGCTGCATCTGCGCGGCCATGACACCGAGGATGCCCATCGGATCGTGCTCGTTCTGCAGCGCCAGGGCGGCGTCGCTGAGAGCTCGAGCCAGATCCGGCGTCTCCGTGGTCTCGAGCGCCTCGCCGGGGGCCTCGGGCAGAGATACGGCCGGGGCAGGAGGGGTGCGGAGACGCCACACCCGGTGCCGGGTGAACCAGTTCGGGTCGATGAGGGTGTTGTCTGCGAGCCCCNNGCTGGGTCTCCACCCCCTCGGCGACGAGGCGGGCTCCGATGTGGCCGCTGAAGGAGAGCAGGGAGACGAGCAGGCCACGGCGGGCGCGGTGGGAGTCGATCCCGTGGATGAGAGCACGGTCGACCTTCATGAACTCCGGGCGCAGCTCGGCGATCACCTGCATGCTGGCATGGCCTGCGCCGGCGTCGTCGACGGCGATGCGGTAGCCGGCCGAGCGCAGCTGCGCCGCGATGCGCTGCAAGCGTGAGAGGTTGGGCACGGGGTCGCGCTCGCTGAACTCGAGCACGATGGATGCCGGATCCAGGCCGGCGTGGCGGACGGCGTCGTCCAGAGCCGCCAGCCCCTGCCGCTCGTTGAGGAGCGTTCCGATCAGGACGTTGACGAACAGGTCGACGGGGCCAAGGGCCGGCATCTCGCCCAGCGCTGCCCGGAGGCAGGCCAGGTCGACGGCCTTCTCCATGTGCAGGGTCGAGGCGGCGGCGAACAGCTCGTCTGGCGTGGAGAAGAGGGCACGGGGAGAGAAGCGCGTCAGCGCCTCGTAGCCGACGATCGAACGGTCATGGAGGCGAACGATGGGCTGCAGCGCGGTCGCTATGGGTCCGACGGCGAGAAGCTCGGTGAGCTCGGAGCGGAGTTGAGGATTGGCGCGCATCGTCGTCCGCGAAGAGAATCTCCCGACGCCTGTCCTGCTCTCGGGCTCCCAGGCAGCCGCCAGCATTGCCGCTGCCGCCTCGAGGGTGGGCACCAGCCCCTGGAGCGATTCCGCTCCCCACGCGTGGATGACGGCGACCACCCGGTCGTGAACCATGGCCGGAACGCCCACGACATGGATGGGGGCGGCGAAGCCGGGGAGCACGCCTCCCGGATCTTGTTCCACCGTGAGGCTCTGGAGGCTCTGGATCCCGCGCACCGAGCCCACGAACGGCCGGCGCAGCCGCACCGGGTCGCTCAACCACGGCACGCGATCGATCGGGATCCGGATCCCCATGAGACGAGCGCTCGCGGGAAGCAGGCGCTGCGTGCCGGCGCCCCGTGGAGCGCGGGCCGCGACCAGCACGGCCTGGTCAGCCGCGACGGTGCTCACCGATACGGCGACGCCCAGACGAATCAGCGTTCGCACCACCTCGCCGGCCGCCTTCTGCGGGCTGTTGACGCCGGGCAGGCTGTGTCCGAGGTGCGTGAGGACGCTCAGTTGCTGGCGGACTGCTGGTACCCCCATCGCTGAGAGCGTGGTGCCGCACGGGAGCGACCACCGTCGCAGGCGCGTCACATCCTCATGAAAGAACTCGACAGGGGGCCGTATGCGGCGCCCGGGCATGGCCACGGCCGCCGGGCGAGGCGGCCCATTTGTTCGCCGACCTGGGCGATGGCCTAGTCTGAACTGGCCGATCAGTCCTTGGCTGTCCGAGCTCTGATCACCTCATCGGCCTTGCCGCCGCGAAAGGGGGCGTCACCTGGTCCACCCGTCTGCTTGCATGTCATCGTCCACGTATATCCGGGTCACCAAAGAGGGCGGGCCGCCGCTCGGCCGGCGGGACCAGGAGGGGCGAGTGCTGCGCTGCTCAGGCGGTCAGCTCCTCGGCGAGAGCGCGGAAGTTGTCGACATAACGGCTCACGTCCTCCACCGAGTGCTGCACGGAGAGCGTCCAATTCTCCTCCGCCCCCGGGGCCATCAGGACCCCCCGGTTGGACTGGTAGAGCCAGGAGACGTAGGCCATCGAAGGGTCGATCTCCAGATAGTCGCGGTAGTTGCGCACGGGCTCGCTCCGGTAGGTGATGCAGCCGCGGGCGGCGGCGCTGACCACGTGGTAGGGGAGGTGGTGCTCGGCGATGACCGCGCGGAGACCGCCCGAGAGCTCCTCGGAGAGCGCGTCGAAATGAGCGTAGGCGGAGGGGGTGAGCACCTCGCACAGGGTCGCCCGGGAGGCCGCCATGGTCAGCGGATTGCCGTTGAACGTCCCCAGCTGGGCGACCCGGCCGTCGCTGATCAGACGCATGATGTCGGCTCGCCCGCCGACCGCGCCGCAGGGAAGACCACCGCCGATCGCCTTGGCCAGGCAGACCAGGTCGGGGACCACTCCGAAGCGCTGGGTGGCGCCGCCGGGGGCGATGGTCGCCCCGGTCTTGACCTCGTCGAAGATGACCAGGGCGCCATGGCGATGGGCCAGCTCCACCACCCCGTCGAGGTAGCCGGGATCGGGGAGGACCATGCCGATGTTCATCATCACCGGCTCGAGGATGACCGCGGCGACGTCGGGGTGGCTCGCGAAGACGCGCTCCAGAGCCTCCAGGTCGTTGAAGGTCACCACACTGGTGAGCTCCACCGTCGAATCCGGGATGCCCTCGCACATCGGCACCGACACCGGTGCCTCCACGGTCCCCATCAGGGCCGCGGGAGGCTCCACGGAGACCAGCACGGCGTCGTGGTGGCCGTGGTAGGAGGCTTCGATCTTGACGATGCGATCCCGGCCGGTGAAGCCGCGGGCGAGCCGCACGGCGTCCAAGGTGGACTCGGTTCCACTGTTGGTGAATCGCTACTGGGGCTGCCCGAAACGGCGGCTGAGCTCCTCGGCGACCACCGCGTCGTCGGCCACCGGCTGGGCGAAATGGGTGCCGCGCGAGAGCTGCCCCTGCACCGCGGCGACCACGGTGGGATGGGCATGCCCGACCAGCATCACCCCGAAGCCGTTGTGGAAGTCGACGTACTCGTTGCCGTCCACGTCCCATACCCGGCTGCCCTGACCCCGGTCGATGAACACCGGCTGGGGTGGCTTGCCCTGAAAGGAGCTGGCGACCCCACCGGGGATGTGCTCGGCCGCGGTGCGCCACATCTCGAGCGAACGGGTGCGATGAGCGCGGAACGACGCCTCTTCCCGGGCGATCAGGTCCCGCACGCGGGACTCGGGCGGCGCGGACGGGGATGCCGGCATGTCGCCTCCCTCGTGGCATCGGGCTGACGGCGCTGCAGCCCGGTAGTGCGGTTGCGCGGAACCGGGCCCCAGACGCGACCCAACGCCGGCAAGATCACGGGGAAGGGTAGTGGAGGTCGGGGGCATGGTCAAGCTCAGAACGCCCACGGCTCCGACGCGCTTGACACCCCCTGCCGGGTCCATTACCGTTTCCGCAATTCAGTACTTCTGCAGTACTCATGCTCCGGCGAGGAGAGCCCCCATGGCGGAGATAATCCTGAGCGCGCCTGACGTGGTTCGGCCACCCCAGGGGGGCCTCAAGGCGGGCGAGCTCAACCTTCTCGACACCACGGCCGTCGCCACCGCCAGCGTGGCCCCCGCCTACAGCCTGGGCACCACGCTCTTCCTGGTGGTGGCCGCCACCGGGGTTGGGCTCGCCGCGCCCGCGGCGATCCTGGTGAGCTTCTTCCCGGTCTTCTTCATCGCCATGGCCTACAGCTACCTGAACCGGCGGGACCCCAACTGCGGCGCGTCGTACAGCTGGATCGCGCGGACCGTCAACCCCCACATCGGCTGGTTCACCGGCTGGGTACAGCTGGCCTGCAACGTCATCTTCTGCATCTCGGCGCCTCTCTTCGCGGGATCGGTGTTGCTCGCGCTCCTCGGACCCGGCCAGTTCGGTTGGATCACGACCGGAGTGGCCACCAACAGCGCGCTGATCGCGCTGGTCGCCTTCGCCCTGCTCGCCTTCGTCACCTGGATGGTGGCTCGGGGGATCCGGATCACCGCCAACGCCCAATGGGTGATGGTCACCATCGAGTACCTGGTGATCGTGCTCTTCTCCGTTCTCGCCTTCATCAAGGTGCTGGCCTCTCACCCGGCAGGATCGACCGGGGTGGCTGGTTGGTGGTTCAACCCCTTCTCGCTTCACGGCTTCACCGGGCTGGCTGCCGGAGCGGTGCTCGGCGTCTTCTTCTTCTGGGGCTGGGACACCGCCGCCAACCTCAACGAGGAGGGCAGCGACAACCGCGAGAACCCAGGAAGGGCCGGGATGATCAGCATGGTGATCCTGCTGGCGCTCTTCCTGCTGGCGGCGACCGCCATGCAGTCGCTGCTCGGCGAGGCTCAGATCAACAACCAGGGAGCCAACGCGCTGGTGTACTTCGCCACCCGGCTGGCGCCGGCGCCGATCAGCTTCCTGATGGCCATCGCGATCCTCAGCTCGAGCCTGGCCACCACCCAGACCACCCTGCTGCCCTCGAGCCGGCTCAGCTTCTCGATGGCCCGCGACGGGGTCTTTCCCGGGATATTCGCGCTGGTCCACAAGAGCTGGCAGACGCCGTGGGTGGGGACCATCATCACCTTCCTGCTGTGCAGCCTGGGCATCCTGCTCACCACCCTGAGCGCCGACATCAACAGCACTTTCGCCAACATGATCTCGGACATCGGCATTCTGGTCGCGATCTACTACGGGGCGACGGGCATCGCCTGTGCCTGGGCGTTCCGGAGAGTGCTCCTGAAGAGCGTGCTGAACCTCATCCTGATCGGAATCCTGCCCCTGATCGGGGGCGTCTTCCTCCTCTGGATCGGCTACCAGGTGATCGTCCAGGGGGTGGGCGCGGCCATCCCGGTGCTGATCACCCTCGGCCTCGGCATTCCCCTGACCGTGGTGGCTGCTCTCGTCAACAGGAACGGGTTCTTCACCCAGAAGACGGTTGCCTACGATCAGATCGGGGCCGCTGAAGAGGCGTGGACCGTGGGGTCGCCCCGGGAGGCGGAGGAGGCCGCGACGGCGTAGGAGCGTCGCCTACGACGAGGCGCGGCCAAGGCCGGAGACGAGAGCCAGGAAGCGGTCGAAGCCCTCGATGTGGACGATCAGGGAGGTGGGGGTGATCTCGATCTTGGCCATGGCCGCCTGGTCAGCAGGATGGGTCCATCACTGAGGGAGTAGCAGGGGAGGCCGGTTTGGTTCGCCCACCCCTGCAGCCAGGGCCTGGACGAGGCGGTTGGAACGCGCCTCTACGCTTGCCTGTCGCGCCCCGACGCTCTTTCAGCAATCGAACACCGACCAGCAGATGTCGTTCCGCAATCGCTGGTCGTCGAGTACGAGCTCGCGAATCCCCTCGGGGAGCTGATCGCGCTGCCACCGGCACTCGACTCGCCCGGCGCTCTCGGCGTTTCCTTCTGGTACCGCAGCGCGTGCGGCCTTGATCGCATAGGCGGCCGCACCGAGTTCGTGCGCGGCGACGTGTGCGACAGCCGCGGCCTGGCCGGCAGCGTACGCGGCATGTCGTGCTGCCCCACTCAGGTCTCTGGCCGCGGCCATCGCATGGCCGGCCGCCGTGCGAGCCTGGGTCATGGCGATCTCGCCGCGCGCCCAGGCCCGCCCGAGCTCGATCGCGCGACGCGGTCGCGCGTCCTTCGGCTGGGCCGACTCGAAGAGGTCAAGGACGTGCTCCGCGCACGATGCCGCCCACAGGGCGAGGAGCTTGTGATCCGAATCGGTGAGGATCCCACCGCGGCGGATCGTCACGAAACGAGGGTCGCGGTCTTTCGGGAGGATCACACGGCGCCCCATTCTGCTCGCCTCTGCCCCACGTCTAACACGATGTGGGGTCGCATGCTATCTGGCCGGGAAGCCAGGCTGGCCTTCCGAGCGTTTGTTTGGGATGGTAGGGTCGTTGGTGGTGAAGACGAGCAGCGGGTACAGGCCGGCGCTGGGGCTGAGATTTGCCTAACGACGCGGCGCCCTCCGATGGCGAGCGGCAGCTGTCCGGTGGCACCTCCCCAGCTTTGGTGGTCAGCCACCTGACCAAGCGTTTCGGCGACCGCAGCGCGTTCGAGGACGTCTCCTTCGAGGTCGCTCGCGGTGAGGTGTTCGGGTTCCTGGGACCCAATGGGGCCGGGAAGACGACAACGGTGAGGACGCTGGGGACCCTCATCGCTCCGACCTCCGGGTCTGCGGTGGTGGCGGGGATACCCCTCTCGGCGGCCACCGGCGCCGAGATCCGGCAGCTCATCTCGGTCATGCCGGAGAACCCCGGTCTGTACGTCCGGCTCACCGTCCAGGAGAACCTGGAGCTCTTCGCCGGCCTCTACAGCCTACCTTCGCCCGCCGCGCGGATTGCCGCTGCCCTCGAAACCGTCAATATGGCGGCGCGAGCGCGTGACCTGTGCGGCCGGCTCTCGAAGGGCCTTCGGCAGCGGGTGGGTCTGGCGCGCGCCCTGTTGAGCGATCCGGTGGTGATGTTCCTGGACGAGCCCACGTCAGGCTTGGACCCTGTGGCGTCACGCGACGTGCATGATCTGATCGCCAGCCTGCGCGAGCGGGGGGTCACCGTCTTCCTCACCACCCACCGTCTGGAGGAGGCGGAGAGGCTCTGCGATCGCGTCGCCATTCTCAACACCCGGCTGCTCGCCGTCGGGCCGCCGGAGCAGCTCAGGATGCAGCTGTTCCGCAGCTCACTGGTGGTGGAGACGGCCGTGCGCCTGCCCGCCCCGGAGACCGTCTTCACCCGGGACATGGGAGTGGACAAGTGGATCACCGAGGGCGACGCCACCTACGTGCTCACCGTTGCTGACCCGAGGATGACCGCGCCGAGGGTGAATCGCGCGCTGGTGGCCGCCGGGGCCGACGTGGTGTCGATCGCAGTCTCGCACCACTCGCT
The DNA here is from genome assembly GCA_003134115.1 of Candidatus Changshengia sp. Taxonomy (GTDB): domain Bacteria; phylum Chloroflexota; class Dormibacteria; order Aeolococcales; family Aeolococcaceae; genus Changshengia. Next base: position 4,392 of record PLAK01000072.1, on the reverse strand, counting down.
GGAGGACGTCTACCTCCAGCTGGTCGACGAGGATCCGGAGGCAGGGCGATGATCGGGCTCGACCTGGGCCGGCTGGGCGCCGTGGCGCGAAAGGAGATGCGCGAGTACCGCCGCACCCCGTTCATCGTCGGCGCCATGTTGGTGCTTCCGTTCATCTTCTTGATCAACCCAGCGATCGTCATCTTCGTGCTCAGTGCCGCTATCAAGCCCGCGGCGGCCGCCCGGGACGTGGGCTCGACGTTTCTTGTTCTCCTGGTGGTGCCCGCGGTCATCCCCGCCACCATCGCCGCCTACTCGGTGGTGGGAGAGCGGGACCAGGGAACCCTGGAGCCGCTGCTGAGCACGCCGGTGCGACGGGGGGAGATCCTGATCGGCAAGGCGCTGGCCCCGGTCATCCCCTCGGTCGGGATCGCCTACCTCCTCTTCGCCTTGGTCGTGATCCTTGCCCACTTCTTCGCCCAGAACCCCGCTGTGGCAGCAACTCTGAGCGACGGCCCGCACGTCCTCGCCCAGGCGCTCTTCGCGCCGCTGCTCGCTGTCTGGTCGATTGGGGTCGGCACCGCGATCTCGACGCGAGCCAGTGACGTGCGGGTCGCCCAGCAATTGGGGACACTGGCCAGCCTGCCGCCCCTGGCGGTGACTGCCCTGGTGTCGTTCCAGATCGTGCCCCTCGGCGTGTGGACGGCGGTGGGGTTCGGGCTCGGGTTGCTGGTCATCGACATCGCCATGTGGCGGGTGGTGGCGGCCATGTTCGATCGGGAGCGGCTGATCACCGGCTCCCGTGCCGTGAAGACGACGGGCGTGAGCCCCGGCGACAGCGTCGGGCCGGGTCAGGTGCGGCGGATACAAGCATAGGAGGCTCGAGAATGGGCGAAGCGACAATCCGTCTCTCACGGGCAGGAAGCCTCAGCCCCCTGCTGGGGATGGAGACCTGGAACATCTCCGTCGATGGCAGGGTCGTCGGCGCCATCGCCGCGGGAGAGACCGNNGCTACCGCTGCCACGGTCCCCGGTACGGCGTGCCGAATGTCGTCGCGGCACTCTTCAAGCCTGATCTCTGGATCACGCTCAGGCGGGAGTAGCGATCGGAGTCCAGGTTGGACGGACCACTACCGCCTGCAGGACTCGGACCTGCGACCTGCGCGCTCAGTGGCCCGTGGCGTAAGTTCGTGAAGGTGTCGTAGAGGCCCCGCTGGCGGCTTTCGCGAGCTCCCGAGGGAGGCAGGCAGCTGTTGATTTGAGGCGCGTCGGGCGGTCACGGCGACGATCGTTGAGCGCTGTGTCGGCCCTTCGCTTGCATTGGGCCAGTCAAGCACTCGCGACCCCATGCCCCGTGGCGACCCGTCGGGCACGGCGGAAGCAGGCTGCCACTTGGGCAGCGGTGGGCTCGTCGCCGAGAGGCATGACATGAAGCGCGTCCACGACCGGAAGATCGGCTAGGCGCTGTGCCATCTCAAGGGCCAACTCGCATCCTCCCCCGGCGCACACCTGGGTATAGGCTGAGTCAGGCAGGTCGCAGCCAGGCAGGGAGCGGGCACGATCAGCCATGGCGCGAGTCCGCAGGACTCCTACGGTCACGTATACGCGCAGTCCCTTCAGCAGCCCCGCCTCGCGAGCGCGATCCAGGAACCGGGTCAGTGCGGGGATGCTGAAACACATCTGGGTATGGGCGAAGGTTGCGCCGCAATCGACCTTGCGCCGCAGCAGCCGCAGCTCTCGATCTGGATCGGTGGCAAACGGGTTCACTACACAGCCTCGCGCGATGGGCAGCGGGGCCAGCCATTCCCCGGCAGCCGCGAGCAGCTGCGTCCCGGTCATGTCGCCGACCCGGCGGATCCCGGGAACGTCGTCGCCGTGGAGGCAGACGATTCCGTCGCAGCCGAGGGCGGCAGCGCCAATCACCTGGCTCTGGAGCGCTAGCCGGTTGCGGTCCCGCGCCGAGATATGGACCACGGTGCGGACCCCCTGCTCCCGCGCCAGGGCCACCGCCGCAAGTGGCGACATCCGCGCCTGCCCAGCGTGGTTGTCGGTGAGCACGACCAGTTCGACGTCCTGCGCCAACTGTGCGATCCGCTCTGTGACGCGTGCAGTAGCGGGGTGCGCGGGTAAGGAGATCTCGGCTGAGACCAGCGCCCGGTGTGGCATCGGCGGATCATCGCGCAGGCAGCGGCGATGGTGCATCGCCGCTGCGGCCGGTGCCCTCGGGTGAACCAGGGCTGCGACGACGGCTCGCCCACTGATTAGGCGAGCGCATAGTACCTTGTCCTTGGCCGACCCCGGCGTGCTGTCACTGGCACCGGAGCGAACCGAACGCACCCGCCAATCGCTGCGCCCCGGCGCAGGCGCGGCGACTCAGGTGACCTCAGAACTCGGATTAGGCTGAGAATCCTCNNCGGCGCGCTGATCGGCATCAGCCGCTCGCCCGAGACCGTTCGCCTGAGCTGCGGCGGGGTTTCCTTCGCCTCGCCGGCGGGTTGGTACCACACCGCGGCCAGCGTCGAGGGCAGCTTCACCGACATGGTGGCGGCGGTGAGCAACGAGCCGCTCCGGGACCCCTGCAGCGCGTCGGGAAACTCCTTCACCTGCGGTCAGCCGCTCGACAGTCTCCAGCAGGGAGCCCTTCTCGTCGAGTGGTGGAACGACGGCAACCCCACGTGGAGCATCGACAACCAGCCTGGGACGCAGACCACCGTGGACGGCATTCCGGCCCGGTTCCAGCAGACACCTGGATCAAGTGGCCAATGCGCCGGCCTGAGTGCCACTACCACCATAGCCGTCGTTATCGCCACCGGCCCCTCAGGGGACTACTACGAATTCGACGCCTGCATGCGGGGACCAAACCAAGCCCTCGAGATCTCGACCGCCACCGCGATCCTCAACTCAGTCGTCTTCACCTGGGCGGCCACCCCCGCCGCCGACAGCCCCTCGGTGGCGCCCACCGGAGTTCCGTGGATCGCGGTGCAGCNNGTCGCCCGGGTCGTCCGCCGCGTGCTCCCTGCCCTCGGCGCGGACCGCGACCTTCACCACGTCCGGCGGCGGCCGGACGTCGATCCGGGTGCAGTCGGGTGGTCCCCAGAGCTCCCCGCTCACGCTCAGCACCTCCGCGGGCCCCGCGACGGTCCTCCTGTACCTCGGCGGCTACAGCAGTGCCCCCCCTCTCGTCAGCGTCTCGATCACACTCGGCGACGGCAGCGACCTCAGCGTGCCGATTGCGACGTCCAACGTCCCCTGGGCAAACGGGGGATCAGCCGGTCCGTTCTACATGGTGACCGTCACGGTCCAGAGCTCGAGCCCTTCGGCAATCGCCTCTGCGAGCGCGCTCAGCCCGACGCTGACAGCTGGAGGGCCGGCAACCCCCGGGCAGTCGTACGACTTCGCTGTGACCCTCACCAACACCGGTGTCTCCACGGCGCCTCTCTCGCCCTGTCCCTCGTATGAGAAGGGTTTCAAGGGGGCGGGCAGCTTCGATGGCATCGGCGTCGGCTACCAGCTCAACTGCGCGGCCGCAGCCCCCATCCCGGCGGGGGGTTCCGAGACCTTCGAGATGGAGGTGCCTGTCCCGGTGTCGATGCCCGTCGGGCAAGATACGTTCACCTGGGCGATCGCCGGTTCGACGCTGGTCGCGCACATCGACATCAATATCTCGTAGGCGTCTCCTTGGGTGCCACGGCGCGGATACGACGCGCTGGCCATATCCCGGTCGTGGATCGACGCGATCATTCGGCGACGCGAACGAGGAGCAACCACGCGCTGACTATGCCTCCGAGGATCGCGATCACAGCTGCTCCCACGAGAACATAGAGGCCGACGATAGAACCATAGAGCAGGAAACTGCCCGAGCCGAACAAGAGCACACAGGTGATCGCGTTTGGGTTGGCGACGTCGAGAACATGGGCGATCGGTTGCTCGCTCTTCTGCCTTTGGGCTCGACGATCGAGCACGAGCATGATCACGCCGGCCAGCAACGCGAGGGACATCAGCTCCACGCCGACGACCCATCTCTGCTGATCGGGAATTGACAAAGCGATCGCAACCAAAAGGACTGCTGCGAACAGACTGAGGGTCTGAGCAGCTCTGTTTCTTAGTTCACCCGAACGGGCGATCACGTTGATCCGAATCGAAACGGCCACAAAGAGCAATCCGACCAAAGCGCCGGCCGCCCCGCCGATGACCATGGCGAAACCATCCCAGCCGGTGACGACGCTAGACAAAGGTGCGACTCGGCCTTGTGACAAGCTCACGATCCGTGGGCCTGACCCGTCAAGGGTCACCGGATCCATACACTGCTGCAGTCCCTTGCGTTGAAGCCAGATCTCTAAGATTTGGACCATGAATGTGGACGGTTATCGATTCGCTGGTCGCGACGGCGTAGAATTGGCGTATCGGGAGACCG
>PLAK01000154.1 GCA_003134115.1 Candidatus Changshengia sp. | reverse complement strand
TAACCAGAGATCCGTGCGCTCGCAGGGCGCACACCGTTCTCTCCTTTCCCGAGCGATGGGGACACCGCAGAGGAGGGGCGGGGGTGCGTGCGAAGCGAGGCTCTGCGCAGGCGGCGGTTGCAACGCCGCCGAGCACGAGGCGCGGACAGCAGAGCTGTCCGACGCCGATCCCCCCGAAGACGATGTGCCCCGTCGGCGCCCGGTACCGGAGGCGGAGACCCTGCCCCGAACTCGCGTAGGCTTTCGGGGATGACCGTCGCCACTCTCGAGGCCGCTCCCGCGGTCGTCCCCGCNNGGCGTCGACAGCAGCGTGGCCGCCGCCCGCTGCGTGGCTCGTGGCGTCGAGACCCTCGGCATCACCCTGGCGATGTGGCCGGGCGATCGCGAGCAGGTTCGCGATCGGGGCTGCTGCTCCATCGACGCGGTCGAGGATGCCCGCCGGGTGGCCAACCGCCTCGGCATCCGCCACCTGACCTGGAACCTGGAGCGTGAGTTCGCTGCCGAGGTCGTGGCCGGCTTCGAGGAGGACTACGCAGCCGGCCGGACCCCCAACCCNNGGGAAACCTGGACGCTCCACCGGGCGATGGAGGCCGGCAAGGACCAGGCCTACACCCTCCACCGTCTCGACCAGGCCCAGCTCGGCGCCGCACTCTTCCCGCTCGGTGGGGTGGAGAGCAAGTCGGACGTCCGTGCCGAGGCCGCGCGGCTGGAGCTGGTCTCGGCGGCCAAGCCGGACTCCCAGGAGCTCTGCTTCGTCGACGGCGACCTCGCCGCGGAGTTGAGCAGGCGCCTCGCCGGGCGGTTCCGTCCCGGCCCGATCACCGACCGGGAGGGAAATCGTCTCGGCGAGCATCGCGGCCTTCCCTTCTATACGGTGGGGCAGCGAAGCCGGCTGGACATCCGCCCCGACCGGCCCGACGCCACCCCGTTCTACGTCCTCGAGCTCGACCCGGCGCTCAACCGGGTGGTGGTGGGACCCGCTGAGGCGCTCCGGCGCGGCGGGCTGCGCGCCGGCGACTGCCGCTGGGTGAGCGGGATCCCCCCGGCGGCGGGCTCCGCAGTCGAGGCCCAGCTGAGGGCTCATGGGCGGCCTCACGCGGCCGCGGTGGTCAAGGCCTCATACCGTTCCGCAGAGCTGAGCTTCGTTGAGCCCGCTTCCCAGGTGTCCCCCGGGCAGGCGGTGGTCCTCTACGAGGGCGACGAGGTCATCGGCGGCGGGGTGGTGGAGGAGGCGGGCCGGTGAATCCTCACTGGTATCAGATCGTCCTCGCGTCGATCGCGGTGATGGTTGCCTGCGCCGTCTCCGCGTACTGCTTCTGGTTCGCGGTGCGCCACCGGAACGCCCTCTTCCACATCCCCGGGGTGGGAGTGGCGCTGGTGGTGGTCGGCCTGGTCGGCGAGCGGAACGTGGTGGCGGGCACGGGCAGGCCGGCCAGCATCTGGGATCTCTCAATCAAGGTTCCCCTGATCCCGCTCTACCTCGATGTCGTGACCCTCGCCGGGCTGATCATCGGCCTCCTGGGGCTCAGCCTGATCCTCTTCCTGGAGCGGGTGGTACCGCCCGAAGGGCGTTGGACGCCCCCGCCTGAGCCGGGGTTCGACGAGGACGATTCCGTCTGAATCATGGGGGGGCTGCTCCCCACCGGTACAATCTCGCGGCGATGTCCCGGCCAAGCAGCCGTCCCGCCCTTCAGCTCCCGCGCGAGCCCCTCGGTCGCGGTCGCTCATGAGCGCTGCCGGTTTCTACGTGGCGGGGGTGCTCATGGTCCTGAGCTGCGCGGCCGCCGTCCTTCTCCGGGGCGCGCTGGCGTCCGCGATCGCGGCGGCTTCGGTGGTGGTCTCGGTCGGCATCTTCCTGCTGGTGAGCGGCGAGTACCTCCTCACCCTTCTGGAGGTGGTCCTTCTCCTCGCCACCCTCGCGGCGGTGGTCGAGGTCGCGCGCCGCGGCGGCTTCGGTCCCCGGGCCCAACCGCTGCCGCTCAGCCGGTGGGTCTACGGGCTCGGCCTCGCCGTGCTGGCCGTGGTCGTCCTCGACGGTGCGGTGCTCGCCTCGCGCGGAGGCTGGTTTCGGTCGGGGATCAAGCAGGGGCTGAGCAGCGTCCTCCACCACCAGGCTCCGGTCACCGCGGGCCTGCTGGTGGTCCTCGGCGCGGCGGCCGTGGTGGTCGCGGTGGTCATCTGGCGCACCAGCGCCGACGAGGCGGAGCACCACGAGCGGGCCCGGGCTCGGCGGGAGAGAGAGGAGAAGATGCGCCGCCGCCGCGAGGACCGGGTGGCCGCCCGACGCCGCCGCCAGGCCGGGCGGGCTGGGGGAGGCGAATGACCATCGGGCCGGGGCACGTCGCCCTGCTGAGCGGTGTCGTCTTCGCCATCGGGGCCTGCGGGGTCCTGACCCGGCGCGATGCGTTCGGCCTCCTGGTCAGCCTGGCCATCCTCCTGCTCGCCCCCGTCATCGCGTTTGCCGGCTTCACCGCTCTCGACGGCGGCAGCCTCGGCGCCGGGCAGGGGGAGGTCGTGGCGCTCGCTGCGGTGGTGGTGTGTGCCGCGCTGACCCTGGTCGGCGCCGCCCTCGTGGCGCTGCTGCACCGCCGCCACGAGAGCCTCGACACCGACGCTTACGGCGACGCCGAGGGGGAGTTGCGCTGATGGGCAGCTTCGCCTGGATCATCTTGCTGCTCCCGGTGGCGGGTTGCGGCGCCTCCTTCGTCGCCGAGACCCCGCGGCGCGCGGCTCACGTGTGCATGACGTTCCTCGGGATGTCCCTGCTCGTGGCCCTGTTCGTGCTCGGCTATCGCCTGGTCCACGAGACCACCAGCATCACCCCCGACATCTCGACGCTCAGCTACCTCTCGCTCACCCCGGGCCCGAGCGAGACGACGAACTTCCCGGCCACCTTCCAGGTCGCGGTCGGGGTCCGTGTCGACAACCTGAGCGCCAGCTTCATGGTCCTGATCTCGTTCCTCTTCCTCGTGGTCCAGGGTCTCGGAACGGCCATGCTCCAGCACGACGCCGCCTACCGCCGCTTCTTCTGGGCGAGCTCGCTGCTCGCCACCCTGATGCTCGGCCTGGTCTTGAGCCCCGGCCTCTTCCAGGTCTGGCTGACCCTCGGGGCGATCAGCGCGACCACTCTGGTCCTGGCTCTCCACTTCTGGCATCGGCGGGAGACGACCGCTCCCGCCCGGCGCGCCTTCTCGGTGCTCCTCGGCGCCGACGCCGGCCTCCTGCTCGGTCTGGCGTACGTCGTCGACAAGCTGGGTCCGTACCTCGGGCTCCGGCCTCAGCCGGCCAGCGGAGCACTCGACATCTTTGACTTCCGCCTCCTGGATCCCACCTGGCAGGCCGCCGCGCAGGGCGCGGTCTCCCATGTCGGGTACCGCAGCCTGGTCATCCTGACCGTGCTCCTGGCCGTGGCCGCCCTGGTTCACGCTGCTCAGGCCCCGTTCACGGGCTGGCTCACCGGCCTGCGCGAGGCACCGCTGCCGGTGCTCGGAGCGATCACCGTGTCGCTGCTCGCCGGGGTCGTGGTCCTGGCCCGGATCTACACCCTTCTGATCGTCACCCCGCGGGTGCTGAGCTTCCTCGCCGTGATCGGCGCGCTGGGCGCCGTCTGGTTGAGCGCCGCCTGTCTCGTGTCGCGTGACATCTACCGCGTTGCGCTCCTCGCCGCCTCGGCGCAGCTGGCCCTTGCGATCACCGCCATGGGTGCGGGTGGTTACAGTGCCGGACTGCTGATCGCCGCGGTGAGCGCGCCGCTCAGCCTCCTGCTCCTGGTCACCGCCGGCAGCCTGGCCAGGGCCTACCGCACCCGCGACATCGGCGAGATGGGCGGCGCCTGGCAGCGGATGCGGCACACCAGCCTGAGCCTCGGGTTCTGGGCCCTCGCCGCCGCAGGGCTCGACCTCGTCGGCTACGACGTGGTGTCCTCCATCTTCCTCAACCGCTTCCCCGACATGCGCGAGCAGGTGGGCTCCAGCAGCCGCTACATCGTCGTCCAGGGGGGTCAGATGGCGGGCTGGGTCCGTGACCTGGTTGCGGTGCTGGCCATCGCGGCCGTGGTGCTGACCGCTCTGTACGCCGTCCGACTCCTGGTCACCGTCTGTCGCGGCACGCCGGCGGTGCGGCGTGGCTTCGTCGTCGAGAAGCTCACCGAAGCGGAACCACCGCTGCGGACGCTTCAGCGCTGGTGCGCGGCCGCAACGCTGGGAGCGGTGGTCGTCGGTCTGCCGGGGATCGCCGCCATCGGTCACGGCAAGGGGCGCGTTCCCGCGCTCACCTTCAGCCATTGGGTGTACTACGGCGCCAGCCACCAGGTCCTGCCCGTGGAGTGGTGGGCGTTCGCCGCCGCCGCTGCCGCGCTGGTGGTGGGCGTGGCCGGGGGAGTCGCGGTGGTGCGGGCCGGGGTGACCCGTCGGGCGGCTCGGCTCGGGCTCTGGCTCCGGATGCCCACCGTCGCCGCCACCGGCCCGGCGGCCGTGCGCTGGGCGTTCGCGTTCGGTGCTCGAGCCGGGAACGCTCTGGCGGGGGAGGTCGTGGCATTCGACCACGACCTGGTCGAGCCCCTCTACGACTCCGCCGGTGAGGGGATCGAGGTGGCCGCCTGGTCCCTGGAGCGTGTCCGGGTGCGCCGGTTGGGCATCGCGCTCGGCGTGATGCTCGCGGTCATCCTGCTGCTGGTCGGCGCCAGCGTGCTCGCGGCAGGGGGGCACTTCCCAGTGCACACCACATGAGCTTCCTCGCCCAGGCGACGAGCACGACCACGACCAGCGGGGTCACGTTTCCCACCCTGGTGCTCACCGCCATGGTCTGGAGCGCGGTCGTCTTCGCCGTGGTGGCGCTCCTCATGCCCAACCAGACACAGGACCAGCTGCGCCGGATGAAGTCACTCGGATCCACCGGTGCGGGCGCCGCGCTCTTCTTCGCGGTCTGGGCCGTGGAGACCCAGGTGTCCCAGGCGGCAGCAGGGACCGGCGGCATCCCCGGCGGCGACCTCTTCGAGCAGCACGGCTGGCTCTCCTCCTTCCCGATCGCCTCCACGTACCATCTCGATGCCGATGGGACGGCGCTCTCGGTGATCCTCGTCGTCTCCGTCGTGTTCTTCTGCGCCGCGCTCGCCGCCTGGCGCAACCAGCGCCACGTCAAGCTCCTGACCGTCTGCCTGCTCACCCTGGAGACGGCCTCCCTCGGCATCCTCGTCTCCTATGACTGGGTCCTCTTCCTCCTCTTCTGGACCCTCGCGATCGCTCCCGTCTACGTGCTGGCCCGAGCCTTCGGGCACGGCAAGGGAGAGCGGGTGGCCACCCGCTACGCCGCCACCGGCCTGGTTTCCGTCGGCCTCCTCCTGCTCGCCGCAATGCTGATCGCCTTCCAGGCCGGTGCGCACTCCTTCGACATGGCCACCACGCCCGTGTCCCTGCCCGGCGACGGCGAGGCGGTCGCCTTCTGGCTGATCACCGCAGCCTCGCTGCTGGCCATGGCCGTCGTGCCCCTGCACGGGGCGCTGCTCGACCTCGAGGAGGACAGCAGCGGGGTGCTCTCGGCGATCTTCGCCGCGGTGCTGCCCAGCCTGGGGGCGTACACCCTCGTCCACGTCGCCGTCGGGTTCTTCCCCGCGACGTCGGGCAGCTTCTCGCTCTTCTTCGCCGTCGTGGCGGTGGTGACGGTGGTCTGGGGGGGGCTGGCCGCGCTCCGCACCGATGACCTGAGGCGTCTCATCGGGCATGTGGGCACGGTCTTCATGGGACTGGTCCTGCTCGGGGTCGCCGGCCACACCTCGATCGCGATCACCGGGATCATGTTCCTGCTGCTCGCCCGCGGTCTGGTGATCGGGGTGCTCATGCTCCTCGCCTCCCTGATCCAGGAGAGGACCCGGCGTGCGCGCATCTCTCAGCTTGGCGGCCTGGCCTGGCAGGCACCGTTCCTCTCCGCGTTCTGGCTGGTCGCCACCCTCGCGGCGGCGGGAGTGCCCCTCCTGGCCGCATTCGCCGGCGACTTCTTCATCTTCACCGGGTCCTTCCCGGCCCATCGGTGGGCGACCACAGTGGTTCTCGCGGGCACTCTGCTGGCCTCGGGCGTGCTGGTCTGGACTGCCCAGCGCGTCTTTCTCGGAGCCTCCCGCGATACTTTCGATCGAGTCCGGGACATCGGGCCCCTCGAGCTGACCTACCTCGGCATCCTCGTCGGGCTGATCGTCCTCATCGGGGTGGTGCCCGGCCACTTCGCTGAAGTCTTCCAGAACGGAGCCGGCTACATCCTCTTCCCGGGGGTCGCGTGATGCCCGCACCCAATGGCATGGCCGTGTTCGCCACCATGCTGCCGACCACGTTGCTGGTCGTGCTCGCGGCGGTCGGAGGGCTGCTCGGCTGGCGTCGCCCCGGGCTGCCGCCGTCGTTTCATCGCTGGCTGGGAGCGCTCGCACTGGTGGGGGCCGCGGCGGCTGCGCTGGTTGCGCTTCGCGGTGTGGCGCTCAGCACCAACGGAGTCGGCCTCGCCGCCTACGCGGGCGGCGTGGTCGCCGATCGCTTCAGCGCCTACGCGGTGCTTCTGCTCTGCGGGACGGGGCTGATTGCGATCCTGACGAGCGGGGCCGCCGAAGAGCGGCTCGGCTCGCGGCTGCCCGCCTACCACGCGCTGATCCTCACCGCGACCGCCGGGGGCACCATCCTGGCGGTCCAGGTCGAGATGGGCATGCTCGTCGTGGGGCTGGGCATCGTGGTGATCAGCCTGGTCGGCATCGTCGCGATGGAGAAGACCGCCGAGGCACCCGGCGTCGCGGCGTTCCGCTCGCTCATCTCGGCCGGCGTCGCGCTCGCCCTGATGCTCTACGGCCTGGCCATCGTCTATGGGGCGACGGGCAGCACCGACCTCGCCGCGGTGCGCGGCCATTTTCTTCACTCGGCGCCTCTGGAGGGCCTGGGTCTCGCCCTCACGCTGCTCGGCCTCGCCTACCTGGTGGGGGCGCCCCCCCTGCACCACTGGATGCTCCAGGTGGCCTCCGCCAGCAGCGGGGCGGTCGCCGGCGCGGTGGTGAGCCTCGCCGTGGCGGCCGGCGGCATCGCCCTGATCAGGGTGATGGTGAGCGGATTCAGCGCGACCATGCACCCGTGGGTGGTGGTGGCCGGGGTGCTGGGCGCGGCCGCCTGCCTCTATCCCGCGCTGCTCAGCGTGGTCGCCGGGAGCGTGCGCCGTCTGATCGGGCTGGGTGCCTGCCTCCAGGGCGGACTGGTGATAAGTGCCCTGGTCGGGAGCGGCCGAGGGAGCGACCTCAGGCCGTCCGGCGGGGTGATCGCCCTTCTCTTTGGCCTGGTGGTCTTCGTGCTGGCCATCCAGGCGAGCTTCCAGGCGGTGGCGCGCATGGAGGAGGACGGCATCGGCGGCGATCTGGCCGGTGTTCGAGGTCTCGCTCGGCGCTCCCCGATGGCCGCGGTGCTCCTCTCCCTGGGGCTGGCCGGGCTGGCCGGCCTGCCGCCGCTGGCGGGGTTCCTCGTCCGCATCCTCGTCGCCTCCTCCGCTGTCGCCGGCGGGTACGCGTGGGTGGCGGTCGCCGGCGTGGCCGCCTCGGCCATCTACGCGATCGCGGTCCTGCGCTGGATCGGGGCGGCGTACGTCGAGGATGAGGAGCTGCCGGCAGTGGTCCCTCACGCGCCGCGGCTCGCGAGCGTGGTCGGGCTGGCCTGTGCGCTCTTCGGGGTGGTGGCCCTGCTCCTGGCCGGCCCCCTCCTGTACGCCGCCGACGGGGCCGCCTCCGTCCTTCGTTGACGACGGGCGCGCTCCTGGAGCAGACGACCTCCGCCCCGGTCTGCGTGACGCCGGACAGCGGAGACATCCGCCGCTCGGTACAATGGGGACGGTCGCGCTAGACGGGGAGTCAGCGGTGCCCTGTACCCGCAATCCGCTATAGCGGGGTCGAATTCCCCACCGAGGGGGCGCGCAGCCGGGTCAGCTCCGATCTCAGCGGCGTTGATGGCTGGGTCCTGCGCAGCCCGGGCCCGTGAACCGCGTCAGGTCCGGAAGGAAGCAGCGCTAAGCGGTCCCCCGGGGGTGCCGCAGCCAACCTGACCTGAGCCGTTGGATCGGGTGAGCGCCGGTGGCGCGTCAACGACGTGGGGTGCGCGACTACCTTCCCCATACCGCGGAGCGGCGTGGGGCCCCGCTCATCTCGGTGGGGCTCGCCGCCCGCCCCTCAGGGGGCTCGCGCCCCCGCTGGGCGCGCAGACGGCGCGCGCCTCCCCCCGTGGAGCCGGACTCGGCTCACCCCGCCATGACGTGCGCCCCGGAGGGCGCGGGTCGGGCCCACCACCACAGCGGCTCGCCTCTCCTCGGGCGCCCGGTGGAGCGGGGTCACCCACCCTGCANNGCCGGGCACGCCGCCCGCCCGGCTGTGCGGGTCGGCTATCGTCGGCGGGACGTGACCGCCCTCTACCGCAAGTACCGATCCGCCGTCCTCGCCGACCTCATCGGTCAGGAGCACATCGTCCGCACCCTGAGCAACGAGCTGCGGGCCGGACACGTCGCGCACGCCTACCTCTTTGCGGGCATCCGGGGGACGGGAAAGACATCGACGGCGCGAATCCTGGCTCGGGCCGTCAACTGCCTGGAGCCGGTCGACGGCGAGCCCTGCAACCATTGCAGCGCCTGCAGCGAGATCCTGGACGGATCGGCCGTGGATGTCCTCGAGATCGACGCCGCCAGCAACCGCGGCATCGATGAGATGCGCGAGCTCCGGGAGCGGGTCCGCTACCTGCCCGCCCGGCTCCGGACCAAGGTCTACATCATCGACGAGGCCCACATGCTCACCTCGGAGGCCTGGAACGCCTTCCTCAAGACGCTCGAAGAGCCGCCCCCGCACGTGCTCTTCATCCTCTGCACCACCGAGCCCCACAAGGTGCCGGACACGGTGCGCTCTCGGGTCCAGCGCTTTGACTTCGGGCGGGTGTCCAGCGCCAGGATCGACGAGCACCTGCGGGTCATCGCCACCGCGGAGGCGGTCGAGCTGGAGCCCGCCGCTGCCCGGCTGATCGCTCGCGCCGCCCAGGGCAGCGTGCGCGACGGGCTCTCCCTCCTGGACCAATGCTTCGCCACCGGCGACCGGCCGGTGACCACGGACACGTGCCGCCGTGCTCTCGGGCTGGCGCACCCGGAGGTGATCCGCCAGCTGCTCGACGGGCTGGCCGGGAGGGACGCCGCCGCGTCGCTCCGGGCCGCCGCTGCCGCCTTCGCCGCGGGGGCGGACCCCCGCCAGCTCCTCCGCGAGTGCTCGCGCCTGGCCCGCGCCGCCGAGCTGGTCGCCGTGGGCTTCCCGGAGGGTGCCCGCCTCGACGCGGACGAAGAGGATCTCTGCCGCCAGCTGGCCGCGCGGGAGCCGGACGGCTTCTGGCTGCGGGTGCTGGAGGAGATGGGCGCCGCCGAGCTCGAGCTGCGCCAGCCGGTCGGCGCGCGCCTCCAGGTCGAGGCCTGCCTGCTCCGCCTCTGCCGTGGTGGCGCCGCAGGAGCCGAGGCAGAACGCCTGGCCGGGGTGGAGGAGAGGCTCGGTGCGGTCGAGCGGCGCCTCGGCGCGGGTGGAGCGCTCGCGGAGCCCGGATCCGCCCGTCCCGTGGCGCGCCGCGGCGAGGGCGCACCGGCTGTCGCTGCCACCCCGAACGCCGCGCGGACTGTCCACCCGCGACCAGCCCAGACGGCGCCCCCCTCGCAGCCTCCCGCGGCCACCTCGCGGCCGGCGGCGACCGTGCCGGCGGCCGCCGGTACCTCCGCTGACGTGCCCACTACCACCGAGGCCGTCCCGGTGCCGCTGACGAGCCCGCCACAGGCCGGTGGGCCCGCCGGCGAGCTCGTCACCCTGGAGGCGTGGCAGCGCGCCTGGCCGGCTCTGATCGAGGCCATCAAGCGGCGCGACAAGCCTTTCGCCGGCGTGCTGCTTGGTTGCAGTCCGCTGGACGCTGACGCTGAGCGCTTGGTGATCGGCTCGCAGTGGAACTGGCACCTCACGCAGCTCGGTCTCAAGGAGAAGCGGCCGCTCCTGGCGGGCGCGGTTGCGGAGGTCGCCGGCGGCCCCCGCGAGCTCGCCTTCGAGTACACGGGCGCCCCGGCCGGCAACCAGGACGCAGCGGAGAACTCCGGCGCCCGTGTCACCGACGCCGTGGTCGCCACCTTCCCGGGCAGCCGCATCACCTCGACGCGGCTCGTAGACCATGCCAACGACCCGGGCCCCGAGGCGTAGGTGCCCGCCCGGCGCGGCCCGTCGTAGACTGCGGCCGTTATCCACCTTCCGGGGGACCCGCGTGAACAACCCCAACATGCTCAAGCAGCTCCAGCAGATGCAGACCCGGATGGCGCGGATGCAGGAGGAGCTGGGCAGCATGACCGTGACCGGGACCGCCGGCGGCGGGGCGGTCACCGCCGTCGCCAACGGCCATCAGCAGATCCAGAGCATCGCCATTCAGCCCGAGGTCCTCGAGGAGGGGGCGGAGCTGCTGAGCGACCTGGTGCTGGCCGCGGTCAACGCCGCCCTCGACCAGTCGCGCGATCTGGCGGCCAAGCAGATGGGGCAGCTGACCGCGGGTCTCAACCTTCCCCCCGGCCTCCTCTGACCTGGATCGTCTGACGCGTGTCCCTCATCCCTGAGCCGGTCGAGCGCCTGGCGGCGGAATTCGGGCGGCTGCCCGGCATCGGCCCCAAGACCGCCCAGCGGCTCACCTTCTTCTGCCTGCGCAGCGACCCCAACCAGGTCGCTCAGCTGGCCGCGGCGCTTGCCGACCTCAGGTCCGCGGTCCGCGCCTGCTCGCGCTGCTTCTTCATCGCGGACGCCGAGCTCTGCGCCATCTGCCGCAACCCCAGCCGGGATCCCACGGCCATCTGCGTCGTCGAGGACGCCCTGGATGTCCTCGCGGTGGAGCGGAGCGGGGGCTTCCGGGGGCTCTACCACGTCCTGGGAGGTGCCCTCTCTCCGATCGAGGGCGTGGGCCCGGACCAGCTTCGTGTGGCCGAGCTGGAGGCCCGGCTTCGGGACGGCGGGGTCACCGAGGTGGTTCTCGCCACCGACCCGGACGTGGAGGGGGAGGCGACCGCCCACTACCTGGGCGAGCGGCTGGCGGCCCCCGGGCTGAGGCTCACGCGGCTCGCCCACGGCCTGCCCGCGGGGGCCGACCTCCAGTACGCGGACGAGCTCACCATCGCCCGGGCGCTGGCCGGGCGCCGCGGCCTGGACGCCGATCGGGCGATCTGAGCCCGCGCGTCCCCGGATCGGGTATCATCCGCGGGCGCGGCGGCAAGGGAGCCGTCGGCTGGCGCCGGCCCTCACATTGACGGTGAGGCCTCCCGGCGGTATGATTCGTCAGTTACCCCGGACGGGGCGGGACCCGGCCGGATCGCCGCGTTACCTCTCCGACCGGTTCGGCGCGCGGCTCGTTCCTTGACAATTGAAGAGTGGAGACGACTATCCGCGAAGGCCCTGGGGCCGGCGTTCTGCGCCGGATTCCCACGCAGGCCTCGTCAACGTTCGAATTTGACCCGCGCAAGCGGGAACAAGGACGTTTTTTCGGAGAGTTTGATCCTGGCTCAGGATTAACGCTGGCGGCGTGCATCAAACATGCAAGTCGAGCGCGGTGTGTGGGCTTCGGTTCACACATCTAGCGGCGAACGGGTGAGTAACACGTGAGCAACCTACCTTCGAGTTCGGGATAGCCCTGAGAAATCAGGATTAATACCGGATGTGGTCACTGTCGGGCATCCGACGGTGAGTAAAGGCGTAAGCCGCTCGAAGACGGGCTCGCGGCCTATTAGCTTGTTGGTGGGGTAACGGCCTACCAAGGCGGTGATGGGTAGCTGGTCTGAGAGGACGATCAGCCACACTGGGACTGAGATACGGCCCAGACTCCTACGGGAGGCAGCAGTTAGGAATCTTCCGCAATGGACGAAAGTCTGACGGAGCAACGCCGCGTGGGTGATGAAGAGCTTCGGCTTGTAAAGCCCTGTCGGAGGGGAAGAACACAATGACGGTACCCTCCAAGAAAGCCCCGGCTAACTACGTGCCAGCAGCCGCGGTAATACGTAGGGGGCGAGCGTTATCCGGATTTACTGGGCGTAAAGCGCGTCAAGGTGGTTGGCAAAGTTGGTGGTGAAATTTCAGGGCTCAACCCTGAAACTGCCTCCAATACTGGTTGACTAGAGTGCGAGAGAGGAAGGTGGAATTCCCGGTGTAGTAGTGAAATGCGTAGATATCGGGAGGAACACCAGTGGCGAAGGCGGCCTTCTGGCTCGCAACTGACACTGTAGCGCGAAAGCGTGGGGAGCGAACGGGATTAGATACCCCGGTA
>PLAK01000068.1 GCA_003134115.1 Candidatus Changshengia sp. | reverse complement strand
CTGTGACGAGTGATCACCGCGCGGCGCGCGCCCGCCGCGACTTCCAGCCGGCTTCAGGACCCGACCGGGCCGGGCGCGCGACCCTCTCCCGCACGGCCGGATCGGGGAACACCTCGGTCTCCCCCTCGGGCCGGACCGCGGTCGCCCCTCCCCCGGCGGCGCCGGGCACCGCCCCTCCGGGCAACCACCGGGCATCCCTCGACGGGGTCGGAGCCCCCCCGACCGCGTCCCGCGGGTGGTTCGTCGGGGAGGGGCCCCATGTGCGGGGTCGCGCCATCTGGCTGATGCTCTGCTTCGCGTCCCTCGCCATCCTCCTTCTCGGTCACCTCTTCCAGGTCCAGATCGGTCAGCACACCGCGCTCGCCGCCGCCGCTGCCAAGGAGGACAACATGAGCTTTGTTCTCGCCGCCCACAGGGGCGAGATCCTGGACAGCGACGGCCAGGTCGTGGTCGGCACGGTGGCCACCTACTCCGTTTACGTCGACCCCGCGCTGATCCCGGTGACCGACCTCGACGCCGATGCGGCGGAGATCGCGGCGGTGCTCCGGGTCAGCGAGAGCCAGGTCGTCCAGGTGCTCTCCGAGCCCAACCAGTACGCCTTCCTCGCCGACCACGTCAGCCAGGGGGTCAAGGACCAGCTGGTCGCGCTGAACTCCCCGCAGGTCCCCGGTCTCATCCTCACCGAGGAGGACGAGCCCGTCTATGAGCCGTCGGCGGTGCCCGGGGAGTCCTCCGCCGCCAACCTGCTCGGCTTCGTCAACGCCAACGGTCAGGGGCAGTACGGCGTGGAGGGCTACTACAACTCCCTCCTCACCGGCAAGAACGGCGAGGCGTCGGAGATCAAGGACAGCCAGGGCTACGCCATCTACCTCAACCAGGCTCACAACGTGCCCGCCCAGGACGGCGACAACCTCGAGCTGGGCCTCAGCTCCCAGGTGCAGTACTGGGCCGAGCAGGCCATCGCGGAGGCGGTCACCAAGGACAGTGCTCAGTCCGGGGAGATCCTGGTCATGAACACCCACACCGGGGCGATCCAGGCCTGGGCCGACTACCCCAGCTACGACGCAACCGACTACGCCTCGACACCCATCGGCGACTTCGCCGACCAGTCGGTCGACGGCCTCTACCAGCCCGGGTCGGTGATGAAGGTGGTGACCTTCGCCGGCGGCCTGCAGAACGCCGCCATCACCCCCGGGTACACCTTCGACGAGCAGCAGACCGTGGTCGACGGTGTCCTCATCCACGACTGGGACGACCGGAGCCACGGTCAGGTGACCATGCAGAAGGTCCTCAACATGTCGCTCAACAACGGGGCCATGAAGGTCATGAACCTGGAGGGACCCAACGCCTTCTACACCAACATGCTGAGCTTCGGGATCGGCGCTCCGACCGGTGTGGACCTGGCCGGTGAGGCCAATCAGCAGATGGCGCCGCAGCGCAATGTCTCCATGCTCGACTACAGCGAGATGTCCTTCGGGCAGAGCGTGGTGGTGACCCCGGTGGAGATGCTCGCCGCCGTGAACGCGGTCGCCAACGACGGGGTGTGGGTGCAGCCCCACGCTGTCGACTCCATCATCGATCCCACCACCGGGACCACCACCCCGGTGGTGCCGACCACCCGCCAGGTGATCTCACCGGCGACGGCATCGACCCTCACCACCATGATGACCCACGTTGTCGACGACGCCGACGGCGAGGGCTTCGACGCCCGCATCCCCGGCTGGAGCGGCGAGGTGGCGGGTAAGACGGGGACCGCCCAGGAGCCCATCAACGGCAAGATGACCGGGAGCGTCGTCTCCTTCGTCGGCTTCCTGCCCGCCTCCGACCCGCAGTTCACCATGATGGTGGTGATCAACGAGCCGCAGGTCCCGGCCGCGGACGACTTCGGCTCCCTGCTCGCCGCTCCGGTCTGGCGGCAGATGGCCGAGCAGATGATCGACTACTACCACCTCACCCCCTGAGCGGGGTTCCTCACCACCGCCCGGGGCTCCCACCTTCTCCGCGCTTCCCCCGGCTGTGGCACGATCCGGCGGTGCTCCGCGCTGATTCGCTCGCCGAACTCCTCGGCGGCCGGCTCCAGGCCGCGGCGGGCGCCCGCCGCGAGATCTCCGACCTGGTCAGCGACTCGCGAAAGGTGACCGCTGGCGCGGGCTTCGTCGCCCTGCCCGGAGAGGCGATGGACGGCCACGCCTTCGTCGCCGATGCCGCCCTCCGGGGCGCCGCCCTCGCGGTGGTGGGGGAGAGCTTCCGCCCCGGCTTGGAGATTCCGCCCCTGCTCATCCGGGTGCCCGACACCGCCGCGGCGCTGCGCGCCGCCTGCTCCCGGCGGATCGCCCAGCTCGGGGCCACCGTGGTGGGGGTGACCGGTTCGGTGGGCAAGACCACCGCCAAGGAGATGTGCGCGCTGGCTCTCGCCGGGCGGCCGACCGCCAGGACGCCGGGAAACCTCAACACCTGGACCCAGATCCCCCTCCACGTGCTCCGGCTGGAGGCGCCCGTGGAGCGCCTCGTGGTCGAGATGGCGATGACCGCTCCCGGAGAGATCGCCGATCTCGCCGGCTTCACCCATCCCACCTACGGTGTCCTGCTCAACGTCGGCCAGGCCCATGTCGGCCGGCTCGGCTCCGAGGAGGCGATCGCCCAGGCGAAGGCGGAGCTGCTCGCCGCGCTCCCTCCGGACGGCGCCGCCATCCTCAACGCCGGCGATCCCCGGGTGGTGGGGGTCGCGGCGCAGAGCCGTGCCCCTGTCCTCTGGTTCGGGGAGGAGGGCTCGGAGGCCGCCTGGCGGGCGGCGGACGTCGCCGCCGACGGTGTGGAGGGCAGCCGGGGCGTCCTCGTCGGTCCCGACGGGCGCGCCCCGATCCGCCTCCGCGTCCCGGGGCGTCACCTCCTCCTCGACGCCGCTGCCGCGGCGGCGGTCGCCTCCTGCTTCGGGGTCGGCATCGCCGAGGCCGCGCAGCGCATCGGCGAGTTCGTCCCGGCCGAGCACCGTGGCGAGGTGATGGACGGCCTCCGGGGCTCCACCATCGTCGACGACAGTTACAACAGCAGCCCGACCTCGCTCGTGGCCGCCCTCGACGTGCTTCGGGCCAGCGGGGCCCCCGAGCGGCTCGCCATCATTGGCGACATGCTGGAGTTGGGCGACCGCACACTCTCCGCCCACCGCGAGGCCGGGCGCCGCGCCGCCGGCGCCGCCACCCGGCTGATCGCCGTCGGAGAGCAGGCCGAGGTCGTCGCCGCCGCCGCGGTCGCCGCCGGGATGCCCGCAGTCGCGGTCGCCCAGGCCGCTGACGCGGATCGAGCGGCCGAGCTCGCCCTCCCGCTGCTCCGCCCCGGCACCGTGGTCCTGGTCAAGGGGAGCCGCGGGACCGGACTCGACCGGGCCGTGCGGCGCCTGCTGGCATGAGCCACGCCATCATCGTCGCCGCCGTCTGCTTCGTCGTGGGGGTCGCCCTCTATCCGGTGCTGATCACCGTCCTGACCCGTCTCGGAGCCGGACAGATGGTGCAGGCGTACAACCCCTCGAACCACCGGGGGAAGGCGGGGACCCCGACCATGGGTGGCATCCTCTTCTGCCTCATCGCCGTGGCGGTGTGGCTGGCCACCGACCGCACCCAGGCGGGCTTCGTGATCGCCTTCGCGCTCGTCGGCGGGGCGGCGGTGGGATTCCTCGACGACCTCGCCAACGTCCGGGGGCTCGGCTCGCTCGGCCTGCGGGTCCGCCAGAAGCTGGTGCTTCAGATCGTGGTCGGGGTCGCGGTCGGATTCGGCCTCCACGCCGCCGGCGCCACCGCTCAGGCCCTCCCCCTGGCCGGGATGGTCAAGCTCGGCTGGGCGATCGTGCCGCTCTCCGCCATCGCCGTGGTGGCCACCACCAACGCGGTCAACCTCACCGACGGCGTGGACGGCCTGGCCGGGAGCTGTGTCGCCATCGCCCTGGTCGGCGCCCTCGTCGCCTCGCTCTGGCTGGGGGCCGGGAGCGCCGCCGTGCTCGCCGCCGCCCTCCTCGGCACCATCGCCGCCTTCCTCCTCTACAACTGGCACCCCGCCCGGATCTTCATGGGCGATACCGGGGCCCTTGGCCTCGGAGCGGCCCTGACCGCGATCTGCGTCGAGGCCCATCTGCTCTGGCTGCTGCCCCTGCTCGGCGTCGTCTTCGCGGTCGAGACGGCCAGCGTCATCGTCAACGTCACCGCCATCACCCGCTTTCAGCGCCGGGTGTTCCGAGCCAGTCCGCTCCACCATCACTTCGAGAAGATGGGCATGCGCGAGGAGCGCCTGGTGCTGCTCTTCGCGGCCGGGGGCGCGGTCGCATTGACCCTCACCCTGCTGACGGTGCACGTCGTCGCGTGACCCTGGCCGGCCGTCGAGAGCGCAGCACTGTCGCAATGCTTCGCCACAAAGCCGCCGCGTGCGTAACAATGTCCGCCTGGCCTGATTCCCGCAACCGTCCCCCCCACGTCATCGCACCGCAGGAGCCGCATGGCCGTCCAGACGTCCCCGACGCGCAGTCTCGACCTGCCCATCCGCAGAGCCAGGGTCGAGCTCACGCCGGCGGCGCGAGGCCTCGCAGCCGTCGATGGATGGCTGTACGTCGCCATCGCCGCCGTCTGCGCCTTTGGCCTGGTGATGGTCTACAGCGCCTCCGAGGTGCTCGCCTACCAGCAGACCGGCAACCCCAGCTACTTCTTCGAGCGCCAGGTCGCCTACATGGTGGTGGGCCTGGCCGGGATGCTGGTGCTCGCCCGGCTCGACTATCACCACCTCCTTCGCTTCTCCCGCGTCATCGGCCTGATCACCGTCCTGATGCTGCTCGCCGTGCTGGTGCCCCACATCGGCAAGCAGGTCAATGGAGCCCGGCGCTGGTTCGACCTCGGGGTCATCGAGCTCCAGCCGTCGGCGGTGGCGGCGCTCACCGTGATCATCGTGCTGGGCCGGTGGCTGAGCGATCGGGGCACCCTGGTCCGGAGCTGGCGGGGGATTCGCGACTACGTCATCCTGCTCATCATCCCGGTCGCCCTGATCCTCGCCGAGAAGGACCTGGGGAGCACCATCGTGATCGCCGCGGTCGGGGGCGTCCTGCTCTTCCTGGCCGGTGCCCGCTACCGGCACCTGATCACCCTGCTGGTCGTCGGCGGGGGTGTCGGCTGGCTGACCGTCATCGCCGAGCCCTACCGGCTCAACCGGATCACCTGCTTTGGCCAGTCGGTGACCGATGCCTCGCTGAGCACCTGCTGGCAGGGCACCCAGGCCCTCTTCGGGCTGGGGCGGGGCGGCCTCACCGGGGTCGGGCTGGGCAACTCCATCCTGAAGTACGCCTGGCTTCCCGAGGCCCACACCGACTTCATCTTCGCGATCATCGGCGAGGAGCTGGGCCTGATCGGGACGGCGGCGGTGGTGGTGGCCTTCACCTTCCTCGCCTGGCGAGGGATCCGGGCGTCGCTGCGGGCTCCCGATCGCTTCGGCACGCTGCTCTCCGGCGGGATCACCGCCTGGATCTGCATCCAGACCTTCGTCAACGTCGCCGCGGTGACCGCCCTGATCCCGACCACCGGCATCCCGCTCCCCTTCATCAGCTACGGGGGCACCGCCCTGGTGATGAACCTGGCCGCGGTGGGGATACTCTGCAACGTGTCGGCGCAGGGCCGGCGCCAGGCGTCTCCGGAGAAGCGCAGCTTCTCCGGGGTGGAGCGTCAGGGGGCTCTCAGTCGTGCGAACGTTGATCGCCGGGGGCGGGACGGGAGGGCACCTGATCCCGGCGCTGGCGGTCGCAGACGAGTTGCGCGCCGCTGACCCGGAGGGCGCTGTGCTCCTGGTCGGCCGGCGGGGCGGGGTTGCCGAGGCGCTTGTCGAGCGCACCGGCATCCCCCTCGAGACCCTGGAGATCCGCGGCCTCGACTTTGCCCACCCGGCGACGGTCGCCGTCTTTGCGCTGCGCCTGACCCGGTCGGTGAGGGAGGCGCGTCACCTCATCCGACGCTTCGGGCCCGATGTCGTGGTCGGGACCGCGGGCTACGTCTCGGTGCCGGTGGTGCTCGCCGCCCGACGCGAGCGCGTGCCCGTCCTCCTCCTCGAGCAGAATGCGCTCCCCGGCCGGGCCACCCGCTTCCTGGCGCGCCGCGCCGACGCCGTCGCGGTCTCCTTCCCCGGGACCGCCCGGTTGCTTCACGGGCGGGCGGCGGAGGTGACCGGCAACCCGATCCGGAAGGAGTTCCGCGACGGGGCACCCCCCCTCGGCGACCGCCCCCGGCGGCTGCTGGCCTGGGGCGGCTCGCAGGGGGCGCGGCGGATCAACCGGGCGCTCTGCGACTGCGCTCCCCGCCTCCTCCGTGACCACCCGGAGCTGGAGATCACCCACCAGTGCGGCCAGCTCGACGAGGCCGAGGTGGTCGCCGTCCGCGCCGCGCTGGACCCCGCATTGCAGCGCCGCTGGGAGGTGGCCGCCTTCTACGGCGACGCCGCCGCCCGGGTGGCCGCCGCCGACCTCGTGCTGATGCGCGCCGGGGGCTCGTCCCTCGCCGAGGTGAGCGCTCTCGGGCGCCCCATGATCCTCGTCCCCTACCCTCACGCCGGGGACCACCAGCGGCACAATGCGGCCCCCTACGTCGACGCCGGTGCGGCCCTGCTCCTGACCGACGCCGAGTGCGACGGGGAGCGCCTGCGCGGGGTCCTGGAGGAGGTCCTGGGCGATCCCGGCCGATGGCGGGAGATGGCCGAGAGGAGCCGATCCATGGGCCGGCCCGAGGCGACCGCCAACGTGGCGGCGATCGTCCGGCGTCTGGCGGGCACCGGACGCGCCCGGGGGGCCCCCCGTGCCGCCTGAGCCGACCGCCCCGCCGCCCGCCGGCACCGGGCACCCCCGCCACGTTCACTTCCTGGGGATCTGCGGCTATGCGGTGAGCGGCGCCGCCATCCTCGCCCAGCAGATGGGCGACCGGGTCACCGGCAGCGACGACCACGCCTACCCGCCGGTCTCGGACATCGTCACCGCGGCGGGCATCCAGTGGGAGAACGGGCACGACCCGCGCAACCTCAACCGCTGGGGGGTCCCCGACCTGGTGGTCGTGGGCAATCAGGTGCGCCCCCTCAACGAGGAGTGGCTGGAGGCCAAGCGTCGGGGGCTTCCGCTCAGCAGCGAGGTCGAGTTCTTCGTCTCCCTGACCGGCTCGAGGCTCCGCCTCTCGGTCTGCGGCACCCACGGCAAGACGACCACCTCAGCCCTGCTCATCCACATGCTCGCGCGCTGCGGGATGGACCCCGGTTTCCGGCTCGGCTCGACCTCCCTCGACGTCGGCGGGAGCGCCCGGCTCGGCACCGGTCCGTTCGTCTTCGAGGGCGACGAGTACACCACCGCGCCCTGGGACCCGCGCCCCAAGTTTCTCCACATGCGCCCCGAGGCGGCCTGCGTGACCCGCCTGGAGTGGGACCACCCCGACGTGTACCCCTCGCCCGAGGCGTACCGGATGCCCTTTGTCCAGCTCGCGGAGACCATGCCCGCCGCGGGCCTGCTGGTGCTCTGCGGCGACGATCCGGCTGCGCTGGAGCTTCGTGCCCACGCCTCCTGCCCGATCGCCGTCTATGGGGAGGGCGAGGGGGCTGACTGGCGGGTGACGCGCCTCGACGACGACGGCTCGGTGCAGCGCTTCCGCGTCGACTGCCGCGAGCGGGCGATCCCGGAGGTGGCCCTCACCTTTCCCGGCCGGCACAATGCGCTCAACGCCACCGCAGCGCTGGCTCTCGCCACGTTCGCCGGTGCTCCGATCGAGGCATGCGTCGCGGCCTGCGCGGACTTCCGCGGGCCGGCCCGCCGCTTCGAGATCCTGGGGACGGCCGGCGGGGTGACCGTGATCGACGACTACGCCCATCACCCCACCGAGGTCTGGGCCGCCATCAACGCCGCCCGGGCCCGCTACGGCGGAGCGCGGATCATCGCCGTCCACACTCCTCACACCTACTCGCGCACCCTCACCCTGCTCGAGGACTACCGGCGGAGCTTCGAGGAGGCCGACGTCGTGGTTCTCGGTCCCATCGAGGCGGCCCGGGAGCGCGGCCAGGCGGCGACCGTCTCGTCCACCGATGTCGCCGCCCGGATCGGGGGCCGGGAGGTGCACCTGGTCGGGGGCAGCGACGAGGGGGTGGAGTTGGTGCTCGGGCTGGCGCGCCCGGGCGACGTCGTGCTGGTCCTCTCCCTGGGCGGCTTCGACAAGATCGCCCGCCGCATCCACGCCGGGCTGTCGGAGCGGGCGGTGGTGGCGGAGCCGGGACCCGGGGGGGAGCACGGATCGGGGGCGGAGCGTGGATGAGGAGTGGCTCGCCACCCTGCCGGGGGTCCGGCGCGGCGAGCCTCTCGACCGCCACAGCCAGTACGGGATCGGGGGCCCGGCGGACTGGTACCTCAAGGTGCGCGACACCCCCCAACTCGCCGAGGTGATGCGCCGCTGCCACGAGAGCGGGGTGCCCCTCACCGTCATCGGTGCCGGGAGCAACAGCCTGGTCCTGGACGGCGGCATCCGCGGCCTGGTGGTCGAGCTGCCCCGCGACCGGATGAGCGTGCTCTCCGATGACATCGTCGAGCTGCCGGGTGGGGCGATGATGCCGCGGGCGGCGCTCGACTGCGCGGCGCGCGGGCTGGGCGGCCTGGAGTTCGCCATCGGCGTCCCCGGCACCTGCGGCGCCTCGGTGCGGGGCAATGCCGGCGCCTTCGGGACCGAGATCAAGGACGTGCTGGTCGATTGCGACGCGCTCGCGCCCGACGGCTCTCAGCACACCCACGCGGCCGCCGACCTCGGCTTCGCGTACCGCGACTCGCGTTTCAAGCACGACCTCACCGGCCATGTGATGGTCGCCGCGCGCCTGCGGGTCCGCGCCGATCTGGCGGTCGTGGTGCGGGCGCTGACCGACGCCATCCAGACCGAGCGCCGGGCGACCCAGCCGTATAGCGAGCGGAGTCTGGGTAGCATGTTCACCAACCCTCCGGGCGACCACGCCGGCCGGCTGATCGACGCCGCCGGGCTGAAGGGGGCGCGGGTCGGTGGCGCGGAGGTCTCCCTGAAGCACGCCAACTTCGTGGTCAACGCCGGGGGCGCCACCGCCGCCGACGTGCTGGAGCTGTGCGACCTGATCCAGCGAACCGTCGCGAAGCAATTCGGCGTTCACCTGGTGCCGGAGATCAGCGTGCTCGGTGAGCCGGTTCGGAGGACAGACGGCTGATGAGGGAAGTACGGATGAGTGATGGGATGGAAGGGCCGGCAGGGCACATCGTCTTCGGGGGGACCGGCGTCGGACAGCTCTGCTGTCCGCGCCTCGTGCTCGGCGGCATTGCGCTGCCGCCTGCGCAAGCCCCCACTCAGACGACGTGCCCGGCCACCCCTTCTGGAGCACTCTCGTGAGTCTCCGCATCGCCGTGGTCTGCGGCGGGCTCAGCGCCGAGGTCGACGTCTCGCGCAACTCAGCGTCCCAGGTCGCGGTTGCGCTGCGGTCACGGGGACATCAGTGCACGACGCTGGAGGTCGATGCCGAGCTCTGGCCGGCGCTCGAGGCGGGTGGCTTCGATTGCGTCTTCATCGCGGTCCACGGCCGCTTCGGCGAGGACGGCACGGTGCAGGGAGTGTGCGAGCTGCTCGGACTGCCGTACACCGGCAGCGGCCTGCTCGCCACCGCGCTCTGCTTCGACAAGGTCGCCGCCAAGCGCCTCTTCACCGCCGAGGGGATCGCCACGCCCGCCTGGCGGACGCTCCCCGCCGCGCCCGCGTCTCCCGACGAGATCGGGCCGGCCATGGCGAGCGCCGCCGCCGAGCTGGGCTACCCGCTCGTGGTCAAGCCCCGGTACGGCGGTTCGACGATCGGGCTGTCGATGGTGCGCGATGCGGAGGCATTGATCCCCGCCTGGGCGACCGCCGCGGCCCACGGCGAGGTGCTCTGCGAGAAGTTCGTCGCCGGGATCGAGGTCACGGTGGGAATCCTGGGGGATAATCCCCCCCGGGCCCTTCCGACCCTCGAGATCGTCTCCGAACGTCCCCTCTACGACTATGCAGCGAAGTACACCGCGGGTCAGAGCCACCATGTCATCCCCGCCCGCCTCCCCGAGGAGGGGCGTCGCGCCTGTCAGGACGCCGCGCTCCGGGCCCATCGCGCCCTCGGTTGCCGCGACCTCTCGCGGGTGGACGTCATCGTGGACGGCGGCGGCCTGCCCTGGGTGCTCGAGGTGAACGCCATCCCCGGTCTCACCGAGCTCTCTCTCCTCCCCGATGCCGCCCGCGCCGCCGGCATCCCCTTCCCCGAGGTCTGTCAGGGGCTGGTCGACGCGGCCGTGGCCCGTTCCGGGAGGCTCCCGGCGTGATCGAGGCTCCGCAGCGCGGCGGCGGCAGCCCGGAGCTGGAGACGCGGCATCGCGTCCGGGTGCGTGCGGTGGCCACCGCCATCGCGGATCAGCCGGTGATCGCCCGTCGCTTCGAGGTGCCGGCGGAGGTCGAGCTGCGCGGTACGGTCCGGCGCCGCAAGGGCTCGCCCCAGCTCCCCAAGCCGGCCCGCGAGCGGGCGGAGCACCACCCGCTGCTCGCGGTCCTGGTGCTGGCCGTCGAGCTGGCGGTGCTCGCCGGGGCGCTCTGGGCTCCGATCTTCAAGGTGACCTCGGTCAAGGTCACCGGCACCCGGCTGCTCGACAGCGCCCAGGTCGTCAAGGCCGCCGACGTGTCGCAGAGCATCTTCATCCTGAACGGGGACGCAGTCGCCGCCCGGGTGCGATCCCTGCCCTGGGTCGAGTCGGTGAAGGTGACCACGGCACTCCCCGCCAGCGTCCGGATCGCCGTCACGGAGTGGGCGCCGATGGCGCGCGTGCTCCGCGGCGGTGCCGAGTACGCGCTGGCCGCGCAGGGCGCGAGCCTGCGGCTGACCCCGTCCCAGGCGGCGAGCCTCGGCAGCGTCCCGCTCCTCGTCGACCTCCGTCCCACCTCGCTGCAGACCGCCGTGTCAGCGCGGCTGATGAGCGTCCTGGGCTCCGCCGCCTCGCGCTTCCCTTCGGTCTTCGGCGTGCACGTGGTGGCGTACGAGTGGGACCAGACCGGGACCTTCGCGCTCTGGACCAGCGCCGGATGGGAGGCGGTCCTTGGTGACCTCAGCACTCCGGGAGCCATCACCGCCATCCCCGGCCAGCTCTCGGCTCTCAGCGTGCTGCGCAGCGCGCTCGACTTCGCCCATCCGACCTTCGGCTATGTCGACCTGGAGGACACCGCCGCACCGGCGGTGGGGGGCACCCCGGGGCTGCCGTCCCAGGTGAGCAGCGCTCTGCTCTCTACGTTCGCCCACTGATCGCGGAGCGTCGGGCCGGCAGATCCTGAAGGTCAGGTCGGCATCGGTCGTGCCAGGCGTGTGGCCGACGCTGGCGCTCGCGCGGACGAGCCGATACCGTTAC
>PLAK01000094.1:240-3691 GCA_003134115.1 Candidatus Changshengia sp. | reverse complement strand
GGCATCAAGGCCATCGACGCCATGACCCCGATCGGCCGGGGCCAGCGCGAGCTGATCATCGGCGACCGCCAGACCGGCAAGACCGCGATCGCCCTCGACACCATCATCAACCAGAAGGGTGGCGACGTCACCTGCATCTACGTCGCCATCGGCCAGCGCGCCGCCACCGTGGCCCAGGTCGCCGCGACCCTCCAGCAGTTCGGCGCCATGGAGTACACGACCATCGTCGCCGCCACCGCGGCCGACGCCGCCGCCCTCCAGTACATCGCTCCCTACGCGGGATGCGCCATGGGCGAGTGGTTCATGCAGAAGGGCCGGCACGCGCTCATCGTCTACGACGACCTCAGCAAGCACGCCGACGCCTACCGCCAGCTCTCCCTCCTGCTGCGCCGGCCACCCTCGCGCGAGGCGTACCCCGGTGACGTCTTCTACCTGCACAGCCGGCTGCTCGAGCGCTCCGCCCGGATGTCCGATGAGCAGGGCGGAGGCACCTTCACGGCCCTCCCCATCATCGAGACCAAGGCCAACGACGTCTCCGCCTACATCCCCACCAACGTCATCTCCATCANNCCATCACCGACGGCCAGATCTACCTGGAGACCGACCTCTTCAACGCCGGCACGCGGCCGGCGATCAACGTCGGTCTCTCCGTCTCCCGGGTGGGCTCGGCGGCCCAGACCAAGGCGATGAAGCAGGTGGCCGGCCAGCTCAAGCTCGACCTGGCTCAGTACGGCGAGCTCAAGGCCTTCTCCCAGTTTGCGGCTGACCTCGACAAGCGGACCAAGGCGACCCTGGAGCGCGGTCAGCGCATGACCGAGCTGCTCAATCAGCCGCAGTACGAGCCGGTCCCCTTCGCGCGCCAGGTGATGGCCATCTTCGCCGGCACCCGTGGCTACCTCGACGACGTCCCGGTCAACCGCATCTCCGACTTCGAGCGCTCGCTGCTCCGCTTTCTGGAGCAGAACCACCCCGACCTGGAGAAGACCATCGTCAAGGAGGGGGCGGTCTCCGCGCAGCTCGAGGCCGAGCTGCGGGCGGCGATCGAGGACTTCAAGAAGGACTACGCCTAGTGTCGGCTCACTGATGGTGGCTCACTGATGCCCAGCCTGCGCGACCTCCGCCGGCGCATCCGCACCGTCGCCAACACCCAGAAGATCACCAAGGCGATGGAGCTGGTCGCGGCCTCCAAGCTGCGTCGTGCCCAGGAGCGGATGCAGAATGCGCGTCCCTACGCGGACGAGCTGACCGGTGTGATGGCCCAGCTGATGGGTCGTTCTTCGGGTCGCGAGCATCCCTTTCTCGCCAAGCGCCCGGTCACCCGCCGCTGCATGATCCTGGTGACCACCGATCGCGGCATGGTCGGGGGGCTCAACAGCAACAGCGTCCGGCTCGCGCTCCGGGAGAGCGCCGCAGGCGGGGTCCCGGTCGACGTGGTGAGCATTGGCCGGCGCGGCCGCGACACGATGCGTCGGTTGGGCCGGAACCTGATCGCCGACGTGAGCGACTACGGGGACCGGCCCACGCTCAGCACCGTCCTGCCCGCGATCAGTGTCGCCATGGGGCGCTACGAGAAGGGCGAGTGCGACCAGGTCGACCTCGTCTACGCACGCTTCATCAGCAACGGCCGGCAGGAGGCGACGCTGCAGCGGCTGCTCCCCGTCGAGCCACCCACCGAGGCCGCCCAGACGACCGCCGACTTCGAGTACGAGCCGGACTCCGCCGAGGTCCTCGACGCCCTCCTGCCCCGATACGTCGAGGCGCAGGTCTACCGCGCCGTCCTGGAGAATGTCGCCAGCGAGCAGGCGGCAAAGGTCATGGCCATGCACAATGCCGCCGAGAACGCCGGTGAGGTGATCGACAGCCTGACCCTCACGGCCAACAAGGAGCGGCAGAGCAGCATCACCACCGAGCTGATGGAGGTGGTGAGTGGTTCCACCGCCCTCGACGAGGCCTGAGCGCGCGATTCAAGGAGTCATGGGTCAAATGGCAGCTCCGAAGACAGTCACCGGCAAGGGCCGGATCGTCCAGATCATGGGGCCCGTCGTCGACGTGTCCTTCACCGGCGGCCGGCTTCCCCGGACCTACGATGCGCTGGAGTTCGCCCGCGAGGGCGGCCGGCTGGTGCTGGAGGTCGAGCAGGATCTGGGCAACGGCGTGGTCCGCACCATCGCCATGGACTCGACGGACGGGCTGCGCCGCGGCGACGAGGTGGTGAGCACCGGCCAGCCGATCACCGTCCCGGTGGGCGAGGCGACCCTGGGCCGGATGTTCAACGTCATCGGCGATCCCATCGACGCCATGCCGGCGCCCGATGCGGAGCGACACCCCATCCACCGCAAGCCGCCCCCCGTCAGCGAGCAGGACGTGAGCCAGCAGATCCTGGAGACCGGGCTCAAGGTCATCGACCTGATCTGCCCCTTCTCCAAGGGGTCCAAGATCGGCCTCTTCGGCGGCGCGGGTGTGGGCAAGACGGTGATCGTCAACGAGATGATCCGCAACATCGCCGAGGAGCACAGCGGCTACTCGGTCTTCGCCGGGGTCGGGGAGCGCACCCGCGAGGGTCGCGACCTCTACGGCGACATGAAGGAGTCCGGAGTCCTCGATCGGACCGCGCTGGTCTTTGGTCAGATGAACGAGCCCCCCGGTGCTCGTGCCCGGGTTGCTCTCACCGGCCTCACCATGGCCGAGTACTTCCGCGATGAGAAGAGCGCCGATGTCCTCCTCTTCATCGACAACATCTTCCGGTATGTGCTGGCCGGTGCCGAGGTGTCGGCCCTGCTCGGACGGATGCCGAGCGCGGTCGGCTACCAGCCCACCCTGGCCACGGAGATGGGCGATCTCGAGGAGCGCATCACCTCCACGCGGAAGGGGTCGATCACCTCGGTACAGGCTGTCTACGTCCCCGCCGACGACTACACGGACCCGGCGGTGACGACGACCTTCGCCCACCTGGGGGCGACGGTCTCGCTCTCCCGCGCCCTCACCGAGATCGGCATCTACCCCGCCGTGGACCCACTGGACTCGACCAGCCGCGCCCTCGATCCCCGCATCGTCGGGGAGGAGCACTACCGGGTCGCCACCGGTGTCAAGCGGATCCTGCAGGAGTACAAGGACCTCCAGGACATCATCGCCATCCTGGGCATNNGGACATCATCGCCATCCTCGGCCAGGAGGAGCTGACCGACGACCAGAAGCTGACGGTGCAGCGAGCCCGCCGGGTGCAGCGGTTCCTCTCCCAGCCCTTCAAGGTGGCCGAGGTCTTCACCGGGCGTCCGGGCATCTACGTCAAGCTCGAGGAGACCATCCGCGGCTTTGCCGAGATCCTGGACGGGAAGCACGACGACCTCCCGGAGGACGCCTTCTACATGGTCGGGACCATCGACCAGGCGGTCGCCAAGGGGCAGGAGCTGGAGGGGACGGGTGCTGAGGGAGGCGCTGCCGCGGTGGCCGC
>PLAK01000094.1:0-214 GCA_003134115.1 Candidatus Changshengia sp. | reverse complement strand
CCGGACAAGCGCGGCTGATGGCGAAGCTGAACGTCGAGCTGGTCACCGCGGAGGGCCGAGTGCTCTCCCAGGAGGCCGACTTCGTGCTCGCGCCGGGAGCGGACGGTGACCTGGGGGTGATGCCCCATCACATCCCCCTGCTCACCCCGCTGCGCACCGGTGAGGTCATGGTGCGCAACGATGGGGTGGAGGAGTACCTCTTCGTCTCCGGCGG
>PLAK01000037.1 GCA_003134115.1 Candidatus Changshengia sp. | reverse complement strand
GCGGCTCTCAACGCCGGGTACCGCTCTCCCGAGTTCTACTTGGAGCACCATAAAGACCTTAGAGCGCACTCTGGAGCCGTGGCTTAGGGTTGACTCAACAATAACTACCTGACTTCGCGTGAGTTCGGGCGAACTGCACATTTCCACTAAAGTATGGAAACGGTGTACAGCAGCGAGCATGATGCCAGCAGTCGAGGCTGTTTGGCGGCACTTACTGGTGGGCGCCCGGGACGGACGCCGGCGGTGGCCGTCGCTCAGCGCCCTGGCCGCTGAGCTGGGCGCTCCGATCTCGACCGGAAGTCGTCCTCGGCGGTTTCGGGGCCGTGGTCGCCCATCTGAAAGCTTCTTTGCGCTTGCCGACTATGTCAACAGGCACAGGGTCGTGGGCAGTTTCGGGTTCAGGCGAGGCGGCCCCGACGGGGGCAACGTGGCGACCAGTGGTGTCGAGTACTCCGTCCCCACGCCGCTAGGCAGTGGTTACACGGCGACAGTCGAGTACAGCGTCACTCCCTTTGGTCATGGCGACAACCTGCTCCTCGTTGACACCGAGGCGTCATGGGTGACAAAACGCCTGCCAGTGGAGACTGTGCCGGAAAGTTACGTAGGCCAGCTCACCGCGTTCAGGAGCCTGTCGTACGCGCAGCTCAGTACGGGCCCGTTCGCCAGGCCCGTCCGTACCCAACTGAGCGGAGCTGATGCCCGACGCCTCGTGGGAGCGCTCAATTCTCTTCCCCCTGCCCCGGACTTCTTCTGCATGGAGGGTGTCGAGCTCTACTCCATATCTCTCCACCCGCTCGGCCACGACCGGCCCGCCTACCTACTCCAGGCGCAGTCGTGCGGTTACGACCTGTTCGTTTCGGTGAACGGGACGCCGCTACCACCGTTGTGGGGTGGCTCTTGCAGGTTCGTCAAACTGCTGCTCGCACTCGTGCCAAGCAGGGCGGCCGGCACCCGGGAATGGGCTGCCAACTGCACCGAGGCACCGATGACCGTGACGACCAACCCTATGTAGCGAGCTGGCAAAGGCAGGCGCCCTTCTGCACGTACTCGTGCGTCGAGCGCGCTTCGCCACCGGCCTTATCGCAGGCGCGCCGTCGGGCCCCAATCCCTCCCTTGGGCCTCGTAATGTTCCTGTCCCGGGCACCGGGGGCACAGGTCCGGTCCCGGCGACGATTGGAATTCTGTCGCGGGCTTCGGCCCGGGTCGGCGAGCGCAACACCGTCGATCTGCTCGGATTCCCCTTGAAGAACAAGGGCCTTCGGGCAGCGCATAAAGAACTTTCTGCGCAGCACTCCTTCACAGAGCGGCAGGCCAGATGCTGCCCGGCCGTGGTCCGATCAGCGTGAGCCCAGCACGGCGAGGAGTGCTTCGTCGACCCCCCACATCTCTTCGTGCGTTAGGTGCCCGGGTGGTCCCTCCAGCGATCGCGGCTCAGGGCTGAACGACGCTGGCTGGGCGACCCAACCCACGTAAGGTCGATGCGATGTCCTTCCTTCTCTCTCGCCATGTTCGTCGTCTTGGCTGTTTGGCCGAGGCCAAGGTCATCGGTTGAGCGCTCCCGGTCACGGCGTCAGCCGGCGGACCGGAACGCAGCGGCGGCGAACTGCTCGAAACTGCGCGGCGGCCGCCCAGTGACGCGCTCGACGTCGGACGTCACCCTGTCCTCCGCGCCCGTGGCGATGACAGCGTCGAGCCCGGCAAGTGCCTGCGCGAACCGCGGCGGGTAGCTGCGGGTGAGCCGCTCGGCCAGCTCAGCCGGCGTCACCGACTCGAAGGCCACGGGACGACCACGAGCCGCGCCGACGACCTGGGCCACGCGCCTGTAGCTGAGCGCCTCGGGTCCGGTCAGGACCAGCTCGGCCGCCGGCCGCCTCTCGTCGAGCAGCGCGTGCACGGCGACGGCGGCGATGTCGTCAGCGTCGACGAAGCCGACTCGTCCCTCGCCGGTGGCGGTCACGATGCGGTCCTCGTCGCGGATCATCCGAGCCAGGTAGTGCTCACCGGTCACGTTCTGCATGAACCATGAGGGCCGCAACACCACGAAGTCGTCGAGCCCGCCCTCGGCGAGGGCCTGGTGCACGGCGCCGACACCCGGGCCGCCCATCGGGAAGACCGAGTTGCCGAGCAGCACCAGCCGTGCGACGCCGTTGCGGCGGGCGAGCTCGATGAACGGCACCATCGAAGGCGCGAGGTCGAGGCCGGCGGGCGGGAGAAGGTAGGCACGCTCGCAGCCGTCGAGCGCCGCGGGCCAGGTGTCGCGGTCGTGCCAATCGAAGTGGACGTCGCTGCCGTGCCGGCTGGCGGTGCGCACCTCGGCCCCGGCCGAGCGCGCCCCTGCGGCCACGCGCGACCCCGTCGTCCCGGTGGCGCCCGTGACGAGGGCTCGAACGCCGCTCATGACGCCTCGGCCGAGCCAGCCCGGTCGCTCAACCCGCCCGGGTTCCAATACTCACGGTACGAGACGACGTGCCCACCGGCCGAACGGACGACGGCAACGTAGCGTCTCGCGAGGACTCGACCGCTATCGAGCATTCGAAGGCCGATCGTCATTTCCGCCACGATGGTCCCGGCCACGTCGGTCTCGTACACCACCAGGTCGATGATCTGATCGTAGGCGACGCGCGCGAGCAGCGGCTCAAGGTAGCGGCGAAGGTCCTCGCGTCCGCGCAACCGCTGCGGCCGGCCGGTCGGGGCGAAGGGGAACTCGACCTCGACATCTTCGCTGCACAGGTCGAGGTAACCGCCGAGGTCACCACCGGCGAGGCGCTCCAAGCCCGCTCGCAGCAGATCTGCAGACTCCGACATACCGTCCTCTTCGTTGTTGGCGATCCGGACCGACAGCCCGGTTGACAAACTATACTATGCGGACCGGCAGTCCGTTAGGTAGAGGAGGGCCCACGAAGTGACGCGCGCCGAGCGATCCGATGCCGCGCGCAACCGTGCCGCCGTGCTCGCCGCCGCCGACGAGCTGTTCGCAACGGTGCCGGAGCCGGCACGGTTGTCCATGGACGACGTGGCCGCAGCTGCCGGCGTGGGCAAGGGCACCTTGTTCCGCGCCTTCGGCAACCGTGCCGGGCTCCTCCAGGCCCTGTGGCAGCGTCGGTACGAGCCTCTCCGTGACGCGATCGAAGGCGGGCCGCCGCCCCTCGGTCCGGAGACCGACCCGCGCCAGCGCATCGCGGCCATCCTCGACGCAATCCTCGTTGTCAAGCTCGACAACCGCCATCTGACCCTCGCGGTCGAAGAACGTTCTGGAGGCACGAGCCTTTACGAGCAGCCGCAGTACCGATTGGTGCACCAGCTGCTCTGCGACCTGGTGCGCGCCACCGGGGGCGGCGGCGGCAGCGAGCTGCTCGCGCACCTGCTGCTCGCGGCGGTTCGNNGCGGTCGATCTCGTCCTGAAGGCCGCTGATGCCTCGCCGCACCCACGAGCGTCCCGTCCTCGCCGCCAGCGAACGACGCTCAACGTGTGACCGGTCGTGACCCCGGACGATCCCATGCCGGGCGAGCGTTCGCTGGAGTCGTTGACCGGCTGACGTTTCCGGCTGGTGATTGGCCCACGACCTGCACCGCCTATCCCACGGGGGTGAGCCCGCCCAACACGGGGGCGGCGGTGAAGGTCGTGGTGATCATGAAGGCCCCCCCCAAGATCGGGAGCGGCATCGCCACCGGCGCCCGGACGGTGACCGTGGCGATGACCTCGTCGGTGCCCTCGGGATTGGTGCACGTCGTCGACCCCACCACTCCACTGAAGGCGTCTCCGGCGCCGCTGCAGGCCGACGCGAAGGAGGGGAGGAGGGAGGCCTGCCCGCTCTCGGCGGCGACGTAGTTGACCTGGCTCGCACCTGCCGTCGAGGCCTGCTCGGCGGCATTCTGGAGGCGCACCCTGGCCTCGTACAGCTGCGAGAGATCGACGGCCACGGCGATCATTCCGATGATCAGGAACAGCATGGAGAAGGCGAACATCACCAGGATCTGGCCTCGCTCCCCGGCTCTCTTGGGGCGCCGCCTCAGCATTGGTAGGCGCTCGCGGAGCCCGAGGTGTTCTGGCATTGGCGGTAGTGAGATGGGTACGCCTCAGCCGTGGTGCTGAGCTTGATGGACCAGAACCAGAAGATGCTGATCGGCGTCTTGGAGAAGTCCAGGTTCGCCTGGGCCATGCAGGTCACGGGTGCAGGGATGCCCTGGGCGTTGAGGTCGATCTCTCCCTCCAAGTAGGGGCCTTCACAGCTGACCGGCGTCGTCACGGACAGGTAGCCGCTCTCGCTGCCATACGGGTTGAGGGTGTGCGAGAAGGCGTAGGTGGAATCGGCCTGGCTCGCCGCCTGATCTCCGAGTGGGGGCACGAGCGCGGCCTGGGCGGCGAGATCCACCGCTGTCTGGAATTCGTTCTCGGCTCTCAGCTCGAGCATCATCCCCACGAAGCCGCAGACGATCACGATCATGATCGGGAGCACCAGGGCCATCTCGATGGCGGCCTGCGCACGCTGGCCGCGGCGTCCCCCGCGTCCGGCCCTCATGGCGAGTACGTACCGACGTTGACGGACGCCGTCTCGGAGATCGGTAACCCCCAACCGCGCCAGTTGAAGGGCCCGATGCCGGGTGGGACCACGGAGAGGGCGTAGCCGGTGATCGCGACCGTCACATGGTCGGCGCCGTCGTTGACCGCGCAGACGACCACGTGGCCCACTCCGTCATAGCCGGAGTGCAGACCGTCGAAGTAGTCGGCGACCTGGTCGGACGTGGGACACGCATTCGGCCCGATCTCGGCGCGCAGTGCGGCGAGGTTGGCCGCGTACCAGTCCTCCACGGTCGTACCGAGCATCGGCTGCTGGAGGAGTGGAGCGACGCTCGCGAACACATCGGTGAGGGCGGGAGTGGTGCTGGTGGCGGAGCCCGCGGCAGACATGGCCACCCCGATGCCCTGCTCGACGGAGGCGTCCGCGGCGTCGGTCTCGATGGTCCAGATCCATGTGTCGAGGATCGCCATCAGCGCGACGAGAAACAGGCCAAACACGAGGGCAAACTCCACGGTGGACTGCCCCCGGGGTCGGGGTCGTCGTCCCTGCCCCCCTCGCATCTCAGGACACCGGGATCGCCCGGACCTGGTAGAGGGGCTTGGGCGGGAGCGGGGCATCGACAAGGGCGTTGGTGTAGCTCGTGCTGCAGGCGGCGACCGCCGCGGCCTGGGTGTATGGGCTCATCGCGCCAATCCCACCGGTGGGGGTGACGCACCCGTAATAGGCGTTCCCGTCCTCGGCCACCCAGGCCACGAAGGCAGTCACCGTCACGTCCTGGGTCGCCGTCACGGTCGGGCCGGCGGCCGGGACGCTCCCCTCACCGCTGATCTGCTTGTAGTAGTGGATGACCCCCGCTTCGTCCGGTCCCGAGCCCTCGGCCTGCGACGTGCCTGTCGTCCCGTCTCCGAAGTTCCAGTTGATCGTGTCCGATGGAGCCACGCCGAGGTAGTAGGTGAAGACGATGGATTCGCCGTCCGCGTCGGGATCGCCCATGACGTTCATGACCGTGGGGAGCCGGTCCGGCCCCTGTGGCTGCGGGTTGATCCAGAAGGTCGTCGGCGCGAAGACCACGTAGTTGTCCGGGGCGCTGGTCTGCACCTGCCCCGCCGTGACCCCAGTCGAGGCCATGGCCTGCGCCAGCGTCGGCAATGTCCAGGACGACTCGACAGGAGGCGTGGTGGAGGGCGGTGTGCTCGTATCCGCCACCGGTCTGACGGTCAGGCTGAGCCTGGGTCCGTCGCACAGCCACTCGCCGCTGCCCGTCTGCACCCATTTCCCGGCGTCGCCGGGCACCGTCTTGAGCGAGACTTCGAGCGTCTCGTTCTCCAGTCCCGACATGACCAGGCCCCCCGTGGCAAGACCCGAGTCGGGTTGAGCACTCGGTACCGCGGGCCCGTAGCGGGAGGAGGCGGCCCAGTTGACCCCGAGCACTGCCGGCGCGGTGTCGGTCAGACCTCCCCAGAAGTCACCGAAGGAGCCCGATGCGGGGACGATGTCCGCATCGATGGTCCCGGTCCAGAAGGCGAACGGGTAGACCGTCACCGCGCCGGGCGCATATTCCGACTCCTGGTACGACTGGCCCAGGACCTGCGCGTTCTCATAACCGATGTCCACGCTGCAGCTCTGGCCGGCAATGGGGGGCGCACCTTCGGCGGTATTGGTTCCGGCAGTGTAGGTCCCGTCACGCGAGTTGGTCGCCGCGCCTCGGCAGTACAGAGTGAGCGTGCCGTCCGCGGCGACGCCTCCGGCCGGGCCGGTCTGTGGTGGCTGGCCCACGGCAAGGTTCAGTCCTGCAGCGGGTTGGCAAGGCGTATCTCCACCCGCCTGACCCAGGTCCGCTCGCGCTCCAGTAAGTGATCCGGTGGAGACGAGCATGATGAGTGACGCGAGCGCCGCCTTGCCAGCCTTTAGGCCTGCGGTCATATGCCGACCTGCTGCATGATCCCGTCTGAAACCGTGCCGTCACCCCGATCCCACGTGGCATTCTTGATCAGGAATTGGCCGAGCGCTGGATTGGTTGCAGTTGAGGTTACGTCGACCTCGATCCCCTCTTGGCCCGAACTCAAGCCCTTGTCCGTCCCGCTGCCATCGCCTGTCGTCCACATGCTCGTGCAGGGCCCGCCCGCAGCGATGACGTACGCGACCCCGGCGGTCTGCGAGATGTTATCGGTGAGAGCTGCCATCTGTTCCGCGGTGACGCTGACGGCATCGGCCTTTCCCGGATACTCGCAGACTTGGCTGTCGACCACCTTGCCACCAGCGCGAACAAAGCTTGTCAGCCTGTTGCCGGCGCCCCCCTGCAGATAGCTGATGAAGCCTGCCTGGTCGTGCTGCTGGGCCCATTCCACGA
>PLAK01000181.1 GCA_003134115.1 Candidatus Changshengia sp. | reverse complement strand
CTAGGTGGACGCTCCCGCTGGGGTCGGCGTCGGCGCCGGTGTTGCCGTCTGGCCACCGCCGTAGCCGCCCGCAGGCTCGGATGTGCTGAGAGTGGACCAGGCGACGGCCGTCGATGGCGTGGTCAGGGAGGGCGCGGTTCCCCACGCGGTGAACGTCTCGGTCTCGGTGCCCCCGCCGTCGCTGGAGGGGACGACGTAGGAGACCGGGAGGTGCGTGGTCGGCGAGATGTCGAGGTGGGCCGTCCCCGAGCTCGTGCCCGGCACGGTTCCGAGGATCCTGGTCAGCTGGGTGCCGCCCGACCCGGTGACCGTCTCGGTCGAGGTGGCGTCGAGCACGGCCTCGGAGAGCTGCGAGCCGACCGTGATCCCGACCTCCAGGTTCTTGTACGGCCCGTCACCGATCTGCACTGAGACCCACTGCCCGGCGACCCCGGAGGCCGCGCTCGCGGAGACCCCCAGCTGGTCCTCGGCAGCTGCCGCGTTGCCCTGGAAGTAAACGGTCTGGTCGGGGACGAGCAGCAGGGTGAACTTCTCGTCGCCGAACGAGGTCGTCTGATTGAACACCTGGCTGCCGGCATCCTGTCCGGAGACTCCGGTGACGGTCAGCGTCGCCCCGCCTCCGGACGAGGTCGATGTGTAGGTGAACCCGGCCGACTTCTCGGCCGCGGTCAGCGCCTGTGCGTAGAGAGCCGACGCCTGAGCGGCCGCCGCCCGCTGGGACGGGCCCGGCGTGGGCGACGTCGCGGGAGAGGTGACCGCGCTGGGCGCACCGCCCTGGCTCACGAGGATGGCGACGGGAACGCCGACGGCGGCCGCGAGCACGGCGGCGCCGAGCACCAGCGCGACCAGCCTCAGCCCCCGGTGGCGGGTGGGCAGGTCGGAGCCGGGCGCCGATGGTGTGGATCCCGGCTGGCCGGGCCACGGTGCGGACCCCGGCGCTCCCCACCCGGGAGGCGGCGGTGGCCCCCAGGCGGGCGGCCCACCCTGAGCACCGGCGGGTCCCCAGCCGGAGGTGCCGCCCCCCCACGGGGGCGGGCCCCAAGCTGGGGGAGGCGGGCTGGACCAGCCCCATGGCGGTGGCTGCGCGGGGGGGACCCCCTGCGCACTCGTCTGCCCGGGTGGGGTACCCGGCCCGGGCTCGCCGGCCGGCTGATCGTCGCCCATGCTCCGCTGTCTCCAGATGGCGTCTGCGGCGGGACCGTCATGCCCGGGACGCCGCTGCCCCGGGCGGGAGGTGGTGCCGCCTTCTCGTTCGCGATGTTAGCGCCGCTCGGACGCGGACCCCTCAGGTGAGTTGGGCGAGGGCCGGGGCGGCCTCGGCGGGAGCGTCCACGTGCTCCATGGCCATCTTGTCCATCTCGAGCTGCTGGGGGACGCGAACCGGGTAATCGCCGGTGAAGCAGGCGAAGCAGAATCCACGGCCCTCGGGGTCGCCCATGGAACGGCGCAGCCCGGCGATGCTCAGGTAGCGGAGGCTGTCCGCCCCAACCAGCCGGCCCACCTCCTCCTCGCTGCGATTGGCGGCGATCAGCTCGTTGCGCGAGGCGATGTCGATGCCCATGAAGCAGGGCCACATGATGGGCGGAGAGGCGATCCGCATGTGCACCTCGGCCGCACCGGCGCGGCGCAGCTCGTCGACGATCCGCCTGCTGGTCGTGCCTCGGACGATCGAGTCGTCGACGAGGGCCACTCGCTGCCCCTCGAGGACGTGGCGCATCGGATTGAACTTCAGCCGGATCCCCGACTCCCGGAGCCGCTGCGAGGGCTGGATGAAGGTCCGGGTGATGTACCGGGACTTGATCATCCCCTCCTCGAAGTGGACACCCGTCTCCTCGGCGAACCCGATGGCGGCGGGGGTCCCGGAGTCGGGAAGGGTGATGACCACATCGGCGTCCACCGGCGCCTCGCGCGCAAGCTCGCGACCCATCTGGCGGCGCGCCTCGTACAGCGACCTCCCCTGCATCACCGAGTCGGGCCGGGCGAAGTAGATGAACTCGAAGGAGCACATGGCCCGCTTGGGCGCGTCGGCGGGGATCCTGCTGCTGCGCATCCCGGAGGCGTCGATGGTCACGATCTCGCCGGGGTCGATCTCGCAGATGAAGTTGGCACCGACCACGTCGAGTGCGCAGGTCTCGCTGGCAACGATGTAGCCGGAGCCACCCGGCGCCTCCGGATCGCCGTAGCGGCCCAGGCAGAGGGGCCGGATCCCCAGCGGATCACGCGCGGCAACCAGGGAGTCACGGGTCAGGAAGAGCAGGCAGTAGGCACCGTGCACCCGGGGAAGGGCCCGCCGCAGGGCGTCGTCGAGGGTGCGCCCGGGAGTGCGCGCCAGGAGGCGGCCCAGCACTTCGGTGTCGCTGGTGGAGAGGAACTCGACACCTTCCCCGGCGAGCTCGGAGCGGATCTCTCCGGCATTGATGAGGTTGCCGTTATGGGCCAGCACGACCGGTCCGAGCTGGCTGTGCTCGAACCGCATCGGCTGGGCGTTGGGAAGGCGCGGGCTCCCGGTGGTGCTGTAACGAGTGTGCCCGATCGCGATGTCGCCGACCAGAGGGCCCATGACCTCGTTGTCGAAGACCTGCGCGACCAGGCCCATCTCCTTGTGCATGAGGATGTCGAGACCATTGCTCACCGCGATGCCGGCGGACTCCTGTCCGCGGTGCTGCAGCGCGTAGAGCCCGAAGTAGGTGAGGTTGGCGACATCCTCGCCGGGTGCGAAGACCCCGAAGAGCCCGCACTCCTCGTGCATCCGCTCGGCGTCCATGAGCCGATCCCGGCCCGGCACGGCGGGGAGGTGCCCGCGCTCAGGCACGCGGCCGGCCCGTCACCGCCACCACGACGCAGTCACAGAGGGCTGCGCAATCACACAAGGCTGCGTTGTGGCCAACGCCCAGGGGGCTCTCCGCACGTCCGGTCTCCCATGACACCGAGTGGGGGACGGGTTCCAGATCAGTATAGGGGCGGGCGCCCTTCATCAACGTGCCGGCATCAGCGCGGCGGCATGGGCCCGAGCCAGCTCGGTCAGGGCGAGATCGAAGACGTCGATCACCGCCACCCGATCGCCGCCGGTGGTGCCCAGCTCGCGCACATCGACATCGTGGCGCCGGGCGATGGCACGCACTGCGCCGACACTCGTGGTCGCCGCGCTCGCCAGGAAGCGCGACTGGGACTCGCCGAAGAGGAGTCCCGCCTGCACCACGGGCGTGCCGAGTGCGAAGAGGCGTTCGCCGATCTGCGCACCGCGACCACCGATGATGCAGCTCTCGGCGAGCGCCACCGCGAGACCGCCCTCGGCGAGGTCGTGGCAGGAGCTGAGCAGCCCGGCCGCGATCATCTCCAGCACCGCGGACTGGACCCTCCTCTCGAGGTCGAGATCGAGGGTCGGTCGAGGGCCGGCGTTGACCGCGTGAGCCAGCCGCTGGTACTCGCTGCCACCCAGATCCATCCCCATCGGCCCGACCAGGAGGACCGAGTCGCCGTCCTGCCCAAAGCCCGCGGCGCAGCGTCGCTCGAGGTCTTCCAGGTGCCCCACCATCCCGATCACGGTGGTCGGGTCGATGCTCACTCCCTCGGTGTCGTTGTAGAGGGAGACGTTGCCGCTCACCACCGGGACACCCAGGGCCAGGCAGGCCTCGCGCATCCCCTCGACGGACTCGGAGAGCTGCCAGAACACCTCGGGCTTCTCGGGATTGCCGAAGTTGAGGCAGTTCGTCACCCCGACCGGCGTGGCTCCTACGGCGACCACGTTGCGGGCGGCTTCGCAGACGGCGATGGCGGCACCCCGGCGCGGGTCGAGGGCCCCGTAGCGAGCGTTGCCGTCGGTGGTGAGAGCGATCGCCCCGGCGGTGCCTCTCACGCGCAGCAGAGCGGCGTCGCCGCCAGGGAGGATCACGGTGTCGTCGCCGACCTGGTGGTCGT
>PLAK01000135.1 GCA_003134115.1 Candidatus Changshengia sp. | reverse complement strand
CCGCGTTCGATCTCGGGCAGGGCCAGGATCACGATGGTGGTGTCGACCGCGGTGATGAGCACACCGGTCATCACCACCGCCAGGCCGAGGTTGCGGTTCACCGGCCGGGGCGCGTGGGCGGCGAACGGGGCCTGGGCCGCGGGTGGTGTGGCGCTCACGGGAACGAGGATAGCGTCGGTGGCCTTCCTGCCCGCCGCGCGCCCCCGGGCCTTCTGATCGGGGTCAGACGTTGACCCGGGCCATGTGCTCGGCGGGATAGCGGTCGCCGGCCGCCGCTCCCGGGGGCGCGATCGCCTCGATGGCGGCGAGATCCTGCGGAGTCAGGTCGACCGCGAGCGCGGCCACGTTCTCCTCCAGGTAGCGCCGCCGCTTGGTGCCGGGGATGGGGACGACGTCGTCGCCCTGGGCCAGCACCCAGGCGAGGGCCAATTGCCCGACCGTGCACCCCTTGCTCGCGGCGATGTCGCGGAGCGCCGCCACCAGCTCGAGGTTGCGCGCGAGGTTCTCGCCCTGGAAGCGGGGCGTGGTCGACCGGAAGTCGCCGGCCCCGAACTGCGCCGTGCTCGTGACGGTGCCGGACAGGACGCCCCGGCCGAGCGGGCTGTAGGGGACGAAGCCGATGCCCAGCTCCCGGCACGTGGCCAGGACCTCCTTCTCCGGGTCGCGCGTGAAGAGCGAGTACTCGGTCTGGACGGCGCTCATCGGATGGGTCGCGTGGGCCCGCCGGATGGTGGCCGGAGCGGCTTCCGAGATGCCCAGGAAGCGGACCTTGCCCGCCGCGACCAGCTCGGCCATCGCCCCCCATGTCTCCTCGACCGGCACCGAGGTGTCGACCCGGTGCTGGTAGTAGAGGTCGATGTGGTCGACGCCGAGGCGCTCCAGGGATGCGTCGCAGCAGCCCCGCACGTACTCCGGGCGGCCGTTGATCCCGACCCAGGAGCCGTCCGCGCGCCGCTCGTTGCCGAACTTGGTGGCGAGCACCACCTGCCCGCGGTGACCGGCGATGGCGCGCCCGACCAGGCGCTCGTTGGTGAAGGGCCCATACATGTCGGCGGTGTCGAGGAGCGAGACCCCGAGCTCGAGGGCACGGTGGATGGTCGCGATCGCCTCGGCCTCGTCAGCGGGCCCGTATGACTGGCTCATGCCCATGCAACCGAGGCCCTCGGCGGAGACCTCGAGGCCTTGGGACCCCAGACTGCGCTGCTGCATGCACGTGCC
Organism: Candidatus Changshengia sp.; assembly: GCA_003134115.1. Classification (GTDB taxonomy): domain Bacteria; phylum Chloroflexota; class Dormibacteria; order Aeolococcales; family Aeolococcaceae; genus Changshengia. The sequence goes on along the minus strand of PLAK01000135.1, from coordinate 2,776 downwards.
CTCCATCGGCCGGCGAGCAACCGGCCCCGCTCCCGACCATACGCCCGCACAATGCGTGGTCGATGGCCTGCGACTGGCTCCTGATCGACGGCTCGAGCATGATCTTCCGCGCCTTCTATGGCGTGCCCGCGAGCGTCCGCGGCCCCGGCGATCAGCCCATCAACGCGATCCGCGGCTTCCTCGACGCCCTGGCCCGCCTGATCGTCCAGCGGCGTCCCCGTCAGCTCGCGGTGGCGAGCGACCAGGACTGGCGTCCGCAGTGGCGGGTGGAGCTCATCCCCAGCTACAAGGCGCACCGGGTGGCCGAGCCGGTGCCGCCGCTCCTCGAGCCGCAGATGGCCGTGATCTTCGAGATCCTCTCCGCCATCGGGGTCGACCACCTCGGCGTCGCCGACCACGAGGCGGAGGACGTCATCGCCACCTGGAGCGCGCTCACCGCCGGGACCGTGGAGGTGGTGAGCGGCGACCGAGACCTCTTCGCCCTCGTCGAGGACCCCAGGGTGCGGGTGCTCTACCCCGAGAAGGGGGGCCTGGCGGTGGTCGACGAGGCGGAGGTGACCCGCCGCTATGGCGTCCCCGGCCGCCGCTATGCGGACTTCGCGGTGCTCCGGGGCGATCCCTCCGACGGGCTTCCGGGGTTGCGCGGGGTGGGTGCCGCGAGGGCGGCCGAGCTGATCCACCGGCACGGCGGCTTGGCCGAGGTCATCCGCGACGCCGCTCTGGGCGCGGCCGACCGCGACTACCTCGCCCGGGCGATGCGGGTCGTCGAGCCGGTGCTCAACCTGCCCGTCAGCCTGCCTGCGGGAAGGCGCGACCGGTACCCCGACCGGCCCGAGGCGGTGGCGGCGCTCGCCGCCCGGTACGGCGTCAGGGGCGCCTGCGACCGGCTGGTGGCGGTGCTCGAGGAACTCGGCGCGGAGGTGGCGTGCGTGTCCCACGTCGAGGAGCTCGATCCGGAGGTGGCGGCGGCATTTGCGGTGTGGATCGTGGATTGGAAGCTCCCGTTGTTCGAGGCCTGGGGCGGCGCCAGCGGATGGTGCCGGCAAGTGCGCCAGATTCGCCGCCAGGCGCGGATCGCCGCGCTGGGCCGGATGGATGAGGCTGACCGGGAGGCGGCGCGCGAGGCCGGCGTCACGATGCGCCAGTTTCAGCCCTGGCTGGTGAGCCGGCTGCGGGCGCTGCTGGCGACGCAACAACCGGCGGCTTCGTCGGAGCAGCCCGGCGGCGGCGCGCCGGCCGGAACGCGCACGCCGCGCATTCTTCTGGCCGAGGACAACGCGGTGAACCGCCGCATCGCCGTGCTCATGCTGGCCGATCTGGGCGCCAAGCTGGAGACGGCGCTGAACGGGCGCGAGGCGGTGGCGCTGGTGGCCAAAGCGCCGTATGACCTGGTGCTCATGGATCTGCAGATGCCCGAGATGGGCGGCATCGAAGCGACCCGGGCGATTCGCCGCATCGAGGCCGCCACGAGCCGGGTCCGCGCTCCGATCTGCGCGCTGACGGCGGGCGTGCTGAACAACGAGCGGGACCAGTGCCTGGAGGCCGGAATGGACGATTTCCTGGCCAAGCCGATCATGAAGGCGCAATTGCTGGAAGTGTGCCGGCGTTGGCTGGCGGGGCACCTGGATGCTAGCCCAAAGCAAGTCTCTTCCGCCGGTGGATCTTCCTAGGCACATCCGGCGAACGATGGAATCGCGCGCCGCCCGGGCCGGGGCCCGGCGGGGCGCAAAAAATAGGCCGGGCGCGCTGCGACAACGCCCGGCCTTTTGCACATCCCGCCGCCCGTGGAGGAGAAACAACTAAAAGGGCGGCGGAACGGAGAACGCTATGCCAGCAGGCCTCCCAGACCGAGACCCGAGATCTCCCATCCGGAGACCCGGTATCTCGAAAGCGTAGGCGGCAGCACCAGGTCCACGATGTTCAGCCGGGGCGAACGGAAGCAGGCCGGAGCGGAAATGATAGGGACGTCGTCCTTATACCCCAGCAGGAGCAGGTTGCCGGGCTCGACCGGAGCCATGAAGCGCTCAATGTGGCAGCCGATGCGCACCATGGCGCGGCCGACGGCGTCCTCCGGGCCGGCCGGCGCCGTGGTCGAGGCCACGATAATCGCCGTGGGCTTGTAGCCCAGCATGCGCAGCAGCGCCTGGGCGGTGTGCACCTCATCCTCGATGCAATGCAAGGCGAAGCGGCGCAGGCCGGCGTAGCCGTCGGTCTTCTGCCGCACCACCGGCTCGAGCTGCTGGCGCGCCTTTTCTCCGCTGGTGGGGTCGCAATACAGCAGCCCCAGAGAAGGCGATCGCACGGGGCGGGCCTGCAGCAGCGGGCCGCGTTCCTTGAGCATCGACAACATGGTTTCCAGTTGTTGCCCCGGCACGGCGAAGGGCGCGCTCTTCACGGTGGCGACGCGCACGCCGGTTGTGACGTAAGAGTAGTTGGGCAGCGTGGCGATGGCCACGCTGGAGGTGCAGTTCAACTGCCGCAGCAACTCGTCGTCCACCAGCACGCAGCAATTCTCGGTGGCCAGCAGATTGGCCCTTCCACCGGCCGCCAGGCGGATTTCGAAACTGCCGCAACCCATCTCGCTGGCTACCTGGCAGACTGCGTCGTCCTCGCCGATTTCACCTTCCTCCAACTCGGTAACCCAAATGGAGTCCATGCCTTCGGATTCCAGAACCCGAACATCTTCGTCGCTGATGACATGCCCCTTCGCCAGCAGCTTCTTCCCGCCCGGACGAAAGACGGTGCAACAAAGGACCCGTCCAGTTGAGGATTTCAC
>PLAK01000028.1 GCA_003134115.1 Candidatus Changshengia sp. | reverse complement strand
CTCCTCCTGGTGGACGCGGCCGAGGGGCCGATGCCGCAAACCCGCGTGGTCCTCCGCCAGGCCCTCCAGCTCGGCCTCCGCCCGGTGATCGTCATCAACAAGCTGGACCGGACCAACGCCGACCCCAACCTGGCCCTGGAGGCCACCCACGACCTCCTCCTGGAGCTGGCCACCGACGCCGCCCAGCTCGACGCGCCGGTGATCTTCGCCACCGGCCGCGCGGGGACAGCGACCACTTCTCTGAACGTCCCCGGGGTCAACCTCGAGCCGCTCCTCGACGCCATCGTCGCCCATGTCCCCGCCCCGCGCGGCGACCCCGACCTCAGCCTGCAGCTGCTGGTCAGCTCGCTCGATGACGATCCCTATCGGGGCAGATTGGCCCTGGGCAGGGTGCAGCGGGGGACGCTGACCAAGGGGCAGCAGGTGGTGGTGGGCACCGCTGATGGGTGGAGCGCGCAGCAGGCCATCACCGGGATCCTGGTGTGGCGCGGCCTCCATCAGATCGAGGTGCCCGAGGCCAGGGTCGGAGACATCGTCGCCGTCTTTGGTCTGCCCGAGGTCAACATCGGCGACTCCATCTGTGCCGCCGACTCCCCGGAAGCGCTGCCCCGGATCGAGGTCGGGGACCCCACCCTGCGAATGCAGTTCACCGTCAACACCTCGCCCTTCGCGGGGCGCGAACAGAAGCTGAGCAGCACGTCCCGCCAGCTGCGCGCACGACTCGACAAGGAGCTGCGCACCAATGTGGCCCTGCGGGTCGCCGACGGGGCCACCGCGGACGGCTTCGAGGTTTCCGGCCGGGGCGAGCTGCACCTCGCCATCCTCATCGAGACGATGCGCCGCGAGGGCTACGAATTCGAGGTCTCCCGCCCTCAGGTCATCACCAAGGAGAAGAACGGGACCAAGCTGGAGCCCGTCGAGGAATGCGTGATCGACGTCCAGCAGAGTTACCTGGGGGCGGTGACCGAGCTGCTCGGAGGGCGGGGAGCCGTCATGCAGTCACTCAGGACCGATGCGGGCGGAGGGATGCGCCTCATCTACCACGCGCCCACGCGCGCGCTGATCGGTGTGCGCAGCACCCTGCTCACGCTCACCCGCGGCACCGGGGTGATGGCCACCCGGCTGCTCGGCTGGGAGCCATGGCGCTTCCTGCCACGCGCCCACCGGATGGGGGTGCTGACCGCCAGCCAGCCGGGCATGGCCGTCGCCTACGGCCTGCTCACGCTCCAGGAGCGGGGACAACCCCTCATCGGTCCGGGGACCCCGGTGTACGAGGGGATGGTCGTCGGCATGAACCGGCGTCCCGGAGACCTGGCGGTCAACGTGGCCAAGCAGAAACAGAAGACCAACATCCGCTCCTCGACCTCCGACTTCACGATCACCCTCACCCCGCCCCGCACGCTCTCCCTCGAGGAGGCGCTCGACTTCATCCAGGATGACGAGCTGGTGGAGGTGACGCCGTCCAGCCTCCGATTGCGCAAACGGGTGCTCAACGCCAACGACCGCAACGCGATCCGCAAGCGCGAGGCGCTCAAGGCCTAGAGGGCGAGCCGTCTCACCGGGAGCGCCGCGCGGCCCCCTCGCCCGGGAGTCAGCGCCCGAGGAGGATCGCCAGCGCCCGGGAGAAGGCGGGGTGCACGCCACGCAGCTGCACCCAGCGCTCGCCGAAGCCATCCTCCACCACGCGACCGTGGATGCCCAGGGTCGCCGCCTCTCGCGAGCTGGCCGCGCCCACCCCCACCATGGCCAGCACGCCGATCCCGAACAGGACGAGACAGCCGAGGAAAGGGCGACGGCACTCGGGCCGCTCCCGCGCCTTGACGCTCTCACAGCCGGACCGGATGTCACGATTGCCCGGGGCAGGCCGGCACGGCACGGACGGACTCATCGGCCTGGTCTGCGACGGTCAGGCGGGCGGGCGCTCACTGGGTCAAGTGTGTGCCCCGGAGGGAGGTCGCTGGAGATTGGAACGTGGCGGTGAGACCCGGGGCCTCTCGAGGGTGAGCCCGTCCGGCGAGGAAGCTCGCGCCGCAGTCAGCCCGCTGCCCACCCTCAGGGCGGCACTCGCGCTGCTGCATCCGGGTCCCTCGCTGCTCGTGACCGCCTGCTTCGTTGCGGCCGCGGCCGCCGCGCGCCACCGCCTGCCCGACCCCGTCACCGCGCTGCGCCTGGTCGCGATCATGCTCCCGATCCAGCTCGCCATCGGCGCGCTCAACGACCTCTGCGATCGTGACCTCGACCGCCTCGTCAAGCCGTGGAAGCCGCTTGCCAGCGGCGCCCTGAGCCCCGTGCTGGCCGGGGGCATCGCTATCGTCGGATTCGCCGTCGCCCTGGGAATGGCGGCGACCTTCCCCCTCCCCACGCTGCCGCTGGCAGCCGCCTGCGCGGCGGCGGGCATCGGATACGACCTCGGGCTCAAACGGGGGGCGCTCTCCTGGCTCCCCTACTGGGTGGGGTTTGCCTGCCTGCCTCTCACCGCCGGCGCCACGGTTCAACACCTGACCTTGCGCGTCGTCATCGCCGCACCGCCTCTGGCGCTGGCGCTGGCGCTGAGCCTCCAGCTCGCCAACTCCCTGCCCGACATCGAGGGGGATCGGCGGGGCGGTGCCGGGGGGCTGGCGGTCCGGCTCGGGGCGGTGTGGTCGCGTCGCCTCAGCCTGGGGATGGCGGCTCTCGCCGGGGTCGCCGCCACCGTCGCGGCGCCGGCCCTCGGCCAGCCCGTGCCGGTCGTGATCGCGGGGGCGCTGCCGCTGGTCGGCGTGTCCGCGACGCTGGCGCTGCGCCCGTTTCCGCGGCCCTTCCTACTCCTGGCTCCCGCAGTAGGCATCTTCACCGCGGTCTGGCTCCTCGCTCTCCCCTGAGGACACCGACCCCCAGAGCTCCACCGCAGCGGGGCCCTCGTCCTCGCGTGACGAACCGGCACGCCCGAGCTCCGCCGGGGCGGCCCAGGGGGCGCGACTGATCTAGCCAATCTTGTCACGATCTGGCGGGCCCACCACTGGGACGTGCACGAGGGCGGCTGGAGGCGAGCCGCACCCTCGCGCCCCGGGCACCGGCCGAGCGCCGTCTTCCGGGGCCGTCCCGTGCGGGGGAGAGATCTCCCCGACCGCCCCTCAACGACCTCTCTCCGCGGCGCGAGACGGCGCGGTGCGACTCCGCCGTGGACGGCGCCGTACCGCGCCGGTAGACTGGCGACGACGACCAGCTATGGGGGGGACGCGACGTGGCGGATCCAAGAGCGGTGCGGCGACCACGTCGGCCGGCTGCCACCGCAACAGCATCTGCCCCGCCCCGCGTCACGGCGGAGGTTCCGCCCGGACCCGCCGTCCGCAGCTCGGCCGGGCGTCGGGCCGGTGGCGTGTCCAACGCAAAGCACGCCTCAGCACCCAGGGGGGAGAGTCGCGAGTGGCCATCAGCGCGACGGTCCGGG
>PLAK01000029.1 GCA_003134115.1 Candidatus Changshengia sp. | reverse complement strand
AACTGGTACGGGCCGTAGTTGTTCGAACAGTTGGTTGTCAGCGTGGGCAGTCCAAAGGTGTGCTGATAGGCCCGGACCAGGTGATCCGAGCCAGCCTTGGATGCGGCATAGGGGCTGTTGGGTGCGTACGGTGTGGTCTCGCTGAAGGCTGGGTCAGCAGGACCGAGCGAGCCATAAACCTCGTCGGTTGAGACGTGCAGAAAGCGGAAGTTGCGGCGATCCGCTTCGGTGAGCTCGGACCAGTAAGCGCGGGCCTGTTCGAGCAAAACGAAAGTCCCATGCACATTGGTACGAATAAATGCGTCCGGCGAAGCAATGGAGCGGTCGACGTGGCTCTCGGCGGCGAAGTGAACGACCGCGTGCGCTGCGCGCAACAGATCGTCGGTGACGGCGCCGTCGAGGATCGAGGCTTCGACGAAGCGAACCCGTGAGTCGCCGAGCGCCTGGGTCATGTTCTCGCGCCGACCCGAGTACGTCAAGGCATCGAGGAGCACGATCTCGTCGTAGCCCAGCTCCTGGGCGCGTTCAAGGAAGATCTCGGTGAAGCGCGAACCGATGAATCCGGCCGCCCCAGTGATGACTGCGCGCATGGAAATACCTTGGCCTTTGGGAAGGGATTGCTGGACTTCTATACTAATGGAGTGAAGGGAATCATTCTGGCCGGAGGCAGCGGCACTCGCCTGTATCCCATCACCCGCGCCGTCTCCAAGCAATTGCTGCCGATCTACGACAAGCCAATGATCTACTACCCGCTGAGCACACTGATGCTGACGGGGCTGCGCGAGATCCTGCTCATCACGACCCCGCACGACCAGGACGCGTTCCAGCGCCTCCTCGGCGACGGCTCTCAGTTGGGGCTGCGGATCTCGTACGTAATCCAGGACGAGCCCAACGGGCTCGCCCAGGCGCTGATTCTCGGCGAGGAGTTCCTCGACGGCGACAAGTGCGCGCTGATCCTCGGCGACAACCTCTTCTACGGCCCCGGCCTGGGCACGCAGCTGCGCCGCAACGTCGACGTCGAGGGCGCGCTGATCTTCGCCTACCAGGTCAACGACCCCTCAGCCTACGGCGTCGTCGAGTTCGACCAGGATGGCGCGGTGCTTTCCATCGAAGAGAAGCCCGAGGTCGCCCGGAGCAGCTACGCGGTGCCCGGCATCTACTTCTACGACGAGAAGGCGTCCAAGCTCGCCCACCAGCTCACTCCGAGCGCGCGCGGCGAGTACGAGATCACCGCTCTGAACACCGCCTACCTCGAGCGTGGCGAGCTGCGCGTCGAGGTGCTGTCGCGGGCCACCACCTGGCTCGACACTGGCACCCACGAGTCCCTCTACGAGGCCGGAGGCCTGATCCGCACGCTCCAGCACCGCAGCGGCATGCGCATCGGCGACGTCGAGCAGATCGGCCGCGACCAGGGCTGGACCTAGCGCCCTCGCCGCCGCGAACCGGGCCAGGGGCTCCGGCCCCTCGCCTAGGGTGTCCAGAGAAACGAACAGGAGAACCCATGTCATCGGTAACAGTTGCAACCCAGCCCCGCCGCGTTCTGGCCGACGTCGTGCCCGGTACCCTTCTCGCCGACACGGCGTTGGTCGTCGGGGGCGCCGCTCTCGTCGGGGTGCTCGCCCAGATCACCATCCACCTCGGCTTCACCCCGGTGCCGGTCACCGGCCAGACGCTCGGCGTGCTGCTGTGCGGCTCGGCCCTGGGCTGGCGCCGAGCGAGCCTCTCGATGGGCCTCTACATCGCCGCCGGCCTGGCGGGCCTGCCCTGGTTCGCGGGGCACGCGAGCGGATACCCCGTCGCGACCTTCGGCTACCTGCTCGGCTTCGTCCTCGCCGGCTCGGTGCTCGGCTGGCTCGCCTCGCGCGGCAACGACCGCAACGTGATCCGTGCGGTGATGGCGATGGTCGTGGGCGAGCTCGGCGTCTACGCGATCGGCGTTCCCTGGCTCGCGGTGGACCTGCACGTCTCGTTGCTCAAGGCAGTCTCGCTCGGCATGACGCCGTTCATCATCGGCGACTGCATCAAGGCGGCGATCGCGGGCGTGGCGCTGCCATCGGCGTGGCGACTGGTCGACCGCACCGCGAAGCACTAGTCGTGGCGGCGGTCTAGCAATCACCGACATCTGGAACGCAGCGACGCACTTCGAACGGTTCAGATGATGAAGCCGAGACGCCTGGCCTGTTGCGCGTGGGCCAGGCGCTTGTGCGTGCGTAACGTTTCGCGGTCCATCTCCGCCATGGCCAGGGCAACCTCGATGGCCCGGTTCACGACGTCGAGCTCGCCGGCCGTGGATTCGACGATGCCCCGCGTCAATGCCTCGGGTCCGGAGAACCGGTGGGCCCGCAGCATCGCGTCAACGGCCGTGGCGCGCGGCAGCCGGTGAGTGAGGATCGAGAGGAGCTCCTCGTTGAGCGGCAGGCCGATCTCGGCCTCGTTCATGCACCAGTAGCCCCGGTCCTCGCGCATCACGCGGTAGTCGAAGGCGCACGAGAGCAGTGCGCCGCCGGCGAAGGTGTGACCGTTCAGCGCCGCCACCGTGTAGGCCGGGAACACCATCAAGCGCCCGATCGTGCGATTGAGTTCCGACAGCGTGGCGCCGAGCTCGGCGTGGTCGCTTCCGAAGCGACCGAGGTCCAGGCCGTTGCTGAAGAACTTGCCGGTGCCCGTCAGCACAAGTGCGAAGGGGCCCTCGAGCGTCTCGAGCTCGTCGAGGATCTCGTTGATCCGGGCCAGTGAGTCGAAGTTGATCCGGTTCTCGCCGTCGTTCCACGTCAGAACGGCCACGGCGTCGTCTCGCGTGAGGTTGATGTCCATACTCGCGAGCATACGGCGCGGTCAGTTGCTGATGTTCTGCACGCTCGTGAGGTCGAGGTACGACGCATCGACGGCAACAACCTGGAAGGTGGCCTGGGATGGCGACGCATCCACGATGGTGCCCGTGTACACGTACACCGGCAGCAGCTTCGACGTCGAGTCGGACATCGTGAAGAACCCGTACTTCGTGGACACGCCGGTGAGGTCGACGACCGTGGGCGTCACCGTCGTGACGGTCGTCGGCGAGGTGCTGGTCCCTGCCGGCGGAGTCCTCGTCGTAGGGTTCGCGACGGTCGTGGGCGGGGAGCCCGAGGTCACCGGCGCGGAGCCGACCGAAGTCGATGGAACCGTCGTCGTGACCTCATGCCCGTTCCCGGGCGACGGAACCTGGTCGCCCGGAGGTGCCGATCCCGACGCGCCGGAACCCGAGCCGGCCGCGACCCAGCCCACGGAGATGCTCGCCAGACCCAGTTGCGGGGTGATCTCCCCGACGCCCGCCGCGGGCGACACCGTCGGATAACTCGCGGACGACCGCACGGAGAAGTCCTCGCCGGTGGCGCTCAACAGCGTGCCGTCGCTGGCGAACATGAAGTCGTAACCCAGGTCCGTCGGCTCGCCCGCGACCATGATCGGCACCGTCACCGTCGTGGGGCCGCCGGGGGCCCCCGGCACGGGCACGACCGTGGCGACGCCCAGGTCGAGACTGCCCATCTGCTGAGCGAGCGAGAAGGCGAGCGCCTCGAGCGACGCCACCGGTGCCGGCGAACCTTGCGAGGCCGCCGGAGACGAGTTGTCGCTGATCTGCCACCAGGCGTACCCGCTGTTCTTCGAGAGCGTGCCCGAGTACTTGGGCCCGCTTGACGTCAAGGTCTGACCGTGGTCGTGCGAGACGGCGGTGCCGATATCGACCTTCAAGACGCCGGCCGCGTGCACCAAGGTGGCGACGCCGTCGCTCGGCGCCTGCATCGTGTAGACGGTGGCGGTGCCGGCCTGGCTGGAGAAGCCGCCGGCGCCGTTGAACTGGTAGTTCACCGCGGGAATCATGACCATGCGCGTCGGGGTCGCGGCGGCGGCGTACTTGCCCAGCGCAGGGTGCGTGCTGGCGGCGGCGAAGCCGAGGACCGGCAGCGAGGAGCCGACGGTGTCGATCGCGGCGATGCCGAGCGCAGTGAGCAGGCTGGCGGCGGCGACCGATCCGGCCATCCTCAACTTGAAGGCGCGCAGGCCCGCCGCCGGCTTGCCCAGCGGCGTCGCCACGACGCGATCGATCATCGTCGAATAGTCGGCGGGCGCGTAGGGACCGGAGGGCGAGGGGTCGCTCCCGATCAGTCGCTCTTCAATTGACTTCATCCCCGCTCCTTTCCGATACTTGGTTCATGTCCGCCGCCGCAGAAACTTTCACTCGACCGCGAGAACGTCGAAACTCCTGCGGAACCGCTCCAGCGCCCGCGAGAGGCGAACCGCGGCGGCGTTCGAGGAGACCTCGAGAATGACCCCGAGCTCGCCCGCGTTGCGTCCGTCCCAGAAGTGCAGGAACAGGATCTCGCGATCGTCCTCGTTCAGGGAGTTGAGCGCCTCGCGCACGCCCTCGTCGGCGATCACGTAGTCCTCGGCGGCGGCGTCGGGCGCAGCCGGGCGCAGCCGTGCCTGCAGCAGCGAGATCCGGCGCTGCTTGCGCAGCGCGTTTCGCAGCACGTTGCGCGCCACGCCGATCAGCCACGGAATCTCCGCGCCGGCTGGTATGTCGTCGAGTCGGCGCCAGGCGACGAGCAGCACCTCCTCGACGAGATCGTCCAGGTCGGCCGGGCTGAGCGGATAGAGGCGCCGGCGAAGGTACGCGCCAATCGGCGGCGTCGCCTCGTCGGCGAGCGCTCGAAAACGCCGTTCCCTGGATGAAGCCACGTCCTAAACCTGTCCGCTCGTTCCCCGTTGTTACACACTTTCCCAGAAATGGGGGCCGCTCGGCGTGCCCGAGCGGCTGATGCACGAGCGAGCGGTAAGTTGAGGACCATGGCAGACGAAACCTCCCAGATTCCCGAGCCCGACGTCTCGGCCGAGAATCCCGTTTCCGAGCACTGGGTGTGGGCCGGAGCGCACCGACCCGCCGCGCCGCGCGCCTTGGTCGAGCACATGACGAGCAACTGGGCGCCGGCAAAACCCTCATTCGAGGTTCATCCCGCGGCCACCTTCAGCGCCGCGCGCCGCGCGAAGGTTGCCGAGATCTTCGCCGGCCAGACCCTCGTCATCCCGGCCGGGAACCTCAAGGTCCGCGCCAACGACTGCGACTACCGCTTCCGCGCCGGAACTGACTTCTTCTACCTGACTGGATGTCTCGAGCCCGACGCCGTGCTGCTCATCGCTCCGGGCGCCTCGGGGCCCCGCTCCACGCTCTACATCCCCCGGCGCCGCGACAACCAGACCCACGAGTTCTTCACCGATTCGCGCTACGGCGAGCTGTGGGTCGGCCCGCGTCGCGGGGTCACCGAGGCCGCCCTCTACTACGAGATCGAGACCGCTCCGCTCGAGCACCTCGAGAAGGACCTGGCGTCGCTGCGCTCGGACCAGATCCTCACCGTGCGCGGCTTCGACGCCGCCGTCGACGCCGCCATCGAGGCCAACGCCGGTGACCGAGACCTCGTCACGGCGCTCAGCGAACTGCGCCTCGTCAAGGACGACTTCGAGATTGAGCAGCTCCAACTCGCCGTCGACTACACCGTCAAGGGCTTCGAGGACGTCGTGCGCGCCCTGCCGGCCGCCGAGGGGCGCGGCGAGCGCGTGATCGAGGGCATTTTCAATCTGCGCGCGCGCGTCGAGGGCAACGACGTCGGCTACGACACGATTGCGGCGAGCGGAGCGCGCGCGACCATCCTGCACTGGACCCGCAACGACGGCGCCGTGCGACGAGGCGAGTTGCTCCTGCTCGACGCCGGCGTGGAATGCCACAACCTCTACACGGCCGACGTCACGCGGACCATGCCCGTGAGCGGCGCGTTCTCCCCGGCCCAGCGCCGGATCTACGAGCTCGTGCTCGCCGCACAGGAGGCGGGCATCGCGGCGGTACGGCCCGGGGCCAGCTTCACCGCTCCTCACGAGGCGGCCATGGGGGTGCTGGCGCAGGGACTCTTCGAGCTCGGCATCTTGAAGGTGGAGCCCGAGCTCGCGCTACGCCGCGACCGCCAGCTGCACCGGCGCTACACGCTGCACGGCACCAGCCACATGCTCGGCCTCGACGTGCACGACTGCGCCAACGCCCGCAACGACGTGCTGCGCGGCGTGCTGACGCCGGGCAACGTGCTCACCGTCGAGCCCGGCCTCTACTTCCAGGTGAACGACCTCACGGTGCCCGAGGAGCTGCGGGGCATCGGGATCCGGATCGAGGACGACGTCCTCGTGACCGAGGACGGCTGCCGGGTGCTGAGCCGGGGCCTGCCCACGGATCCGGACGAGCTGGAGCGCTGGATGGCGGGGCTGCGCGGCCAGGAGATGCAGCTCCGACGCCCCCTGGCCTGATCGGCGGCGCCCCCGCGACCGGCAGCGGCGGGCCTGGTACACTCTCGCTTCCGCAGCTTTCCTGCGTCCGGCGTCACCGCCTTGGCCACCTCGGCGGCGAACCGAAATCTCGCCGGGCGCCGTTCAGCCCATAGGAAAGGAGGTGCGCGCGTGGTGCGCGACTACGAGCTCATGTACATCGTCCGGCCCGAACTCGACGACGAGGCGCTCCGGACCGCCACCGAGTCGGTGGACACCCTGATCCGCGGCCTGGGGGGCACGGTCGGCAAGACGACCATGTGGGGCAAGCGGCGGCTGGCCTACGAGGTCGATCGCCTCCGCGACGGCCACTACGTGATCACCCTGCTCCAGCTCGACGGGGCCCGGGTAGCCGACCTGGAGCGCGCGCTCCAGATCCACGACACCGTCTTTCGCCATCTCCTGGTTCGCGGCGACGAGACCGTGCCGGTGACCGAGGGCGGCGCCGAGCCGGAGTCCGGCGACGAGGTCCCCGAGGTGGAGGCCGAGCTGCCCGGCGACGAGGACGACGCGGCTGACGACGCCGCTGACGACGCGGCTGACGACGCAGCCGCCGAGGACGACGACGCACCCCCGGCGGAGATCGCCGAGGGGGATGAGGAGTAGCCATGGCCGGTTCCCTCAACAGAGTCATGCTGATCGGACGGCTCACCCGTGACCCGGAGCTGCGCTACACCCCGAGCGGCACCGCGGTCTGCAACCTGGCCCTCGCCACCAACCGCTACGGGACCGACCCGAGCGGCGAGCGGAAGGAGTACACCGACTACCACGACGTCGTGGTGTGGAACCAGGGCAACCGCAAGCTCGCCGAGCTCTGCAGCCAGTACCTCCAGAAGGGGCGGCTGGTCTACGTGGAGGGCCGCTTGCAGACGCGGTCCTGGGACGACGCCCAGTCCGGCCAGAAGCGCTACAAGACCGAGGTCAACGCCAACGACGTGCAGTTCCTCGACAGCCGCCAGGAAGGGGGCGCCCCCGCTGAGAGCGCCCCGAACGCGGCCCCCGCAGGCGCCGGCCCCGAGGTGGGCGGCGACATCGACCCCGACGACATCCCCTTCTGAGGTCTGACGATTCCCATGCCTGATTTCGACCGCCGCCGCCGCAAGGTGTGCAGCTTCTGCCTGGAGCACCAGGACGTCATCGACTACAAGGAGGTCGCCCGGCTGCGGCGCTACCTCTCCGATCGGGGCAAGATCCTCCCCCGCCGGATGACGGGGGTCTGCTCCCGCCACCAGCGCCGGCTCACGGTTGCCCTGAAGCGGGCCCGGCACATAGCCCTCCTGCCCTACACCGCGGATCTGCGCTGAGGTGCCGCGGAAGGGGACCGCTTCCCCTTCCGCCGGCCCGGCGCCGGACCGGACGACACCCCTCCGATCGGCGGGCGGTGCCGCGATCATCTACGAAACATTAGTCACGACTAAATTGACAGGTGATCACGGCCGGCTGTAGGGTGCTCCCAGTCATCGCCATCTGAGGTTGGGGGGCAGGAGTGGGCAGCAGCCCGGCGGGCGCTTTTTTCCCAGGCCGTAAGGCCGCGACCGTGAGATCGGCGCCGGCGGCTTGCACCGACGCCAAGGCTCCCTGCCCCGGAATGGCTGCCAACGGGCGACGCGGTCGCCCCGGCGAGAGCGCCGATGGTCGGTGCGGGGATCAGATCGACGACCGCTGGGCGGTGCCGGTGGCAGAGGCCATGAGAGCGATGCAGATCCTGGTGGCCGAGGGCCGTGCCCTGGTCGGCGCCGAGTACTGGGTGCGCTTCGGCAACCGCTACCAGCCCACCCACGAGGCNNTCGCTCTTTGCCGCGGCCCGTGGGATCGAGCTCAGAGAGCACGAATGGGCGGGCCGGGACGGTCTCCTGATGATCACGGCGACTCCTGAGAGCTCCACGCTCGCCGGTACTGCTCGTGCCGCCTGGGTCTACGCGCCACCTCCGGCCGCGGTCGCCACCGAGGCTTCCCTGTTCGAGTGGGAGGCCGAACCCGCGAGCGCGGACGCGGCGACCATCCTCAGCGTGACCGCCGGCCTTGCCCGTCTCCTGCTCGGCGCGGGCGGCTAACCCGGCAGCAGGGTGGCCTGAGGCAGCCCCAGATCCGAACGGATCACGTTGGAATCCGAGGCATCCACGTTGGTGTCGGCCGCGATGTTCAGCTCCCAGCCACCGATGGTGGCGTGGGTGATCGCGTCCAGCCCGGTGAGGTCGGAGATGATCACCTTGTCCTCGGAGATGAGGGCCTGAACGTCGGCGGTGGCGGCCTTCGGCCACGGCGTCGTGGAGAGCTCCGAGTCGAAGGTCCGGATCGATGCCATGAGTGGTGCCGCGTCGGCGACGGTCCCGGCCCTGGTCGTGGTCAGGTTCCATCCCGTCGTGGCGGTCAGGAAGGCCGCAACCGCGGAGTGCACGGGCGCCAGGTCGCTCAGGTACGTCGTGCCGGCCTGGGCCTGAGCGAGAGGTGTGGCGGGTGACGACCCGCCGCACCCGCCGGCGAACAGCGCCCGAATCTCGCTCAGCGCGGAAAGCGTGACCTATACTCCGGCCAAGGTCACGTACCCATGCGCCGGGCTCGTCTTCTCCACGTCCTTGCCAGCGCCCCGGTCGCCGTCGTCCTGACGGTCGCTCCAGCGCTGTCGAGTGCTGCCGTCGGAGCCGCCAGCATCCCGCCGCCCTACGTCGTCGCCATCGACCCCGGCCACGGGGGCAGCGACCCGGGTGCGCTCGGGCTGGATGGCCTGGTCGAGAAGGACCTCACCCTCGACGTCTCGAACCGGCTCGCTGCACTGCTGCGTGCCGACGGGGTCACGGTGGTGATGACCAGGACGACCGACGCCAGCGTGAGCATCCAGCAGCGTTCGGACATCGCCAACGCGGCCCACGCCGACGTCTTCCTGCCCATCTACTTCAACTCCTGGACCACGCCCGTCCCGGACGGCTCCGTCGTCCTCTATCCCTACGCGCGGGACATCCCCTTCGCCACCGACATCAGCCAGGCCGTGACCGACTACATCGGCCCCGACGGCGACAACGACGGTGGGATCGTGCTGCGCAACGACTGGTGGCTCGAGCCGACCATGCCCGTGGCGACGGTCGAGAGCCTTTTCATCAGCAATCCGCATGACGCCGCCCTGCTCACCAAGGCCAGCTTCCGGCAGGGTCTCGCGGATGCGCTCCGGAACGGCGTCGAGACCTATCTTCCCGGGATACGCCAGCGCCTGCAGGAGGTGGGGGCCGTCACCCCGGCCAAGCTCCTGCCCGCGAGCGGCCCGCTGGCGGGTCCACCCGCGATCCATGGGGCGAGCTCGACCAGCGGTGAGATGGCATCCACCGCCAAGACGGCGGCGACCACCGGCGGCACCCCCGCAACCCTGAGGGTCCTCGAGGTGCTGGTGCTCCTGGCAGCGGTCCTGCTCGCGGTCCGCCACCGACGCCGCCTGATCGGCCTGGCCGGCTCCGGTCTGGCCGTCGCTTCGACCTGGGCCCGGGACGGCGGCCTCCACCACCGGACCCTGCGGCGACGGCGGCGGCTGACCCGCGAGCGCGGCCTCACCGCGGCCGGTGGAGCCGACNNACCGAGCCCTGCCGACCGGCCAAGGAGAGCTGCCGGACGACCTGCTCTCGGCGTCCTTCGAGGTGCGCGGCCGGCCCGTGAAGCCCGTGCGCCGGCCGTCGATGGACGAGCTCCCGCTCTGACCACCTCCAGGCCGGCCCGGCCGTTCTGAGGGCCTCCGGCCCTTCGGCTGGTCAAAGGACGATTGGTACACTCACGGGCAGCGCCCACCCGTGCCCCACGAGGAGTGCCATGGCCCTCGAGCAGCAGCTTCGCGTACCCGGTCCGACCCCCCTCCCCGAGCGCGTGGTGCGCTCCCAGTCGCGGCCCATGATCAACCATCGGGGCCCTGAGTTCGCGGCGCTGATGGCGGATGTCTGCGGTGGCATCCAGGAGGTTCTGCGCACCCACAACGACGTCCTCCTCTTCCCCTCCAGCGGGACGGGGGGCCTCGAGGCCGCCGTCGCCAACCTGCTGAGCCCCGGCGAGAAGGCGCTCTTCTGCTCCATCGGCTCGTTCGGTGATCGCTGGGCCGACATCGCCACCGCCTATGGGGTCGACGTGGTCCGGCTCAAGATGCCCGAGGGCGAGGCGATCGACCCCGAGGATGTNNTCGACCGGGGTCACCAACGACATGCCGCCGATCGCGGCGGTGGTCAAGGGCCGGGGCAAGCTGATCGCGGTGGACTCGGTGAGCGGCGCCAGCTGCCTGCCGCTCGACACCGACGGTCTCGGGCTGGACGTGGTCGTCACCGGCTCGCAGAAGGGCTGGATGGCACCTCCCGGCCTCGCCATGATCGCCGTCTCCAAGGACGCCTACGCCGCCGCGGAGCGGGCCAAGCTGCCCCGGTGGTACTTCGACTTCGCCCGCGAGAGGAAGTTCCAGGAACGCAATCAGACCTACACCACCCCCCCGATCAGCGTCATGTACGCGGTCCAGGAGGGGCTCCGGATGATCCTCGAGGAGGGCGTCGAGAACGTCTGGGCGCGCCACGCGCTGGTCGGCTCGATGGTCCGCGGCGGCGTCGAGGCCGCGGGGCTGCGCCTCTTTGCCGCCAAGCCATACCGCAGCAACACGGTGACCCCGATCCACAACCCGGCGGGGACGCCCGAGGAGCTCTCGAAGCTGCTCACCCTGCTGCGCACCAAGCACGGTCTGGTGCTCGCCGGCGGTCAGGGCGATCTCAAGGGGAAGATCTTCCGGATCGGCCACCTCGGAGCCATCGACATCGGCGACGTCTTCATGATCCTCGCCTACCTGGAGCTGGCCCTCAGCGAGCTGGGACTGCTCAGCCGGGTGGGTCTGATGGTGCCCGCCGCCCAGGCGATCGCCCGCGAGGGAGTCGCGAGCGCAGAGCCGGTGGGGGTGCACTGATGACCGTCGCGGCCACGACGGGGGTCGCCACCGTCCGCATCCTGGTCGCCGACCCCATCGCCAACGATGGGGTGGAGCGGCTTCGGGCTGCGGGTGAGGTCGTGGTCGCGACCGGGCTGTCCCTGGAGGAGCTGAAGGTCCGGATCGCCGACGTGGACGCGCTGGTGGTCCGCAGCGAGACCAAGGTGACCGCCGAGGTGTTCGAGGCGGCGCCGCGGCTCCGGGTGGTCGGACGAGCCGGGGTCGGGGTGGACAACATCGATCTCGAGGCCGCGACGCGGCACGGCGTGCTGGTCCTGAACGCTCCGACCGGTAACACCATCGCGGCGGCGGAGCACACCATCGGGATGATGCTGGCCATGGCCCGCAACATCTCGCGGGCTGACGCGTCGATGCACGCAGGACGCTGGGACCGCAAGGCCTTCATGGGCACGGAGCTCCGGGAGAAGACGCTGGGGTTGCTCGGGCTCGGCAAGATCGGATTCGAGGTGGCGCGGATCGCCTCCCAGGGACTCAAGATGCGGGTCATCGCCGACGATCCGCTGGTCACCGCGGAGCGCGCCGAGCAGGCGGGCGCCGAGCTGGTCGACTTCGAGACCCTGCTGGCTCAGTCCGATTTCCTGACCGTCCACGTCCCCCTCAACGACAAGACCCGCGGTGTCATCGGAGCGGCCGAGCTCGCCCGCATGAAGAAGGGCGCCCGGCTGATCAACGTCGCCCGCGGCGGCATCATCGACGAGCAGGCCCTTGCCGACGCCGTCCGCGAGGGCCACATCGGCGGCGCCGCCATCGACGTCTTCACCAAGGAGCCGATCCTCCCCGAGAATCCGCTCCTGTCGGTGCCCGAGCTGGTGCTCACCCCCCACCTCGGCGCCAGCACCACCGAAGCCCAGGTCAATGTGGCGACCGACGTCGCCGACCAGATCGTTCAGTACCTGGGTGGGGTCGGCCCGCGGTACGCGGTGAACCTGCCGTCCATCCAGCCCGAGGAGATGGCACGTCTCCAGCCCTACCTCATCCTCGCCGAGAAGATGGGGTCGCTGGCCGCCCAGCTCGCCGGAGAGAAGGTGAGCCGGGTGGTCTGCAGCTACGCCGGGGAGCTGAGCAAGGTCGAGCCGAGCCCGCTCACCGCCGAGGTGCTGCGCGGACTCTTCAGCCATTTCACCGACACCCGGGTCAACGCCATCAACGCCAAGCTGGTCGCCAAGGACCATGGCGTCGCGGTGGAGGAGCGCACCACCACGCGCGACCTCGACCACGCCGATGCCCTGCTGGTGGAGGTCATCGGCGGGACCCGGCTGACCCTGGTGGGCACTCAGTTCGAGGGCCAGCCCCGGATCACCCGGATCGACGACTTCCGGGTCGACATGGACCCCACCGGCCTCTTCCTGGTGGTCCAGCACAACGACCGCCCCGGGGTCGTGGCCAAGGTTTCCGGACTTCTGGCCAGCAATGACATCAACATTGCGGGCATCGAGCTGGGCCGCGACCGCCCACGCGGACGGGCGGTGATGCTGATCCAGGTCGACGACCCGGTGGGCCCGGAGCTGCAGCTCGCCCTCCAAGCGGTGGCCGACCTGGAGTCGCTCCGGGTCGTCACCCTCTAGCAGGGTTGGCCCGTCTGCATCCCCTCCGGGGAATCCGGTACAACTCCGAGCACATCCGGCTCGGAGGCGTGCTGGCACCGCCCTATGACGTGATCAGCCCGGCGCAGCGGGAGGAGCTGTACGGCCGCGACCTGCGCAACGTCGTGCGCGTCGACTTCGGCCTCCCCTACCCGGACGACGTGGCCGAGCGGAGCGATGTGTACACGCGGGCGGCGGCGCATCTCCGGAGCTGGCTGGAGCTGGGCATCCTGGTCCGCGACGAGCAGCCCGGCCTCTACCTGGTGGTTCACGAGTTCGTGGCCCCCGACGGCACCTCGCAGCGCCGCCTCGGTCTGGTCGGAAGGGTCCGTGCGCTTCCCTGGGAGCGCTCCGAGGTGCGCCCCCATGAGCTGACCCTGCGCGGGCCCAAGGAGGACCGGCTCGCGCTGATGCGCGCCACACGCGCCCAGACGTCCCCGGCCTGGCTGCTCTGGGACCGCGCTCCCGGGCTCGACGCCAGGCTCGCGGAGATCGCCCAGGGTCGGGCTCTCCTGGGAGGGCGGTTCGACGGCGAGATGGGCTCGGAGAAGGTGCTGATCTGGCAGGTGAGCGACCGGGCGGCGCTCGCGGGGATCGGCGCCCTGCTCGAGCCGGCCACCCTCTACATCGCCGACGGCCACCACCGCTTCGAGACCATGGCGGCCTATGCGGCGGAGAGGCGGGAGACCGGGGACGGCGCGGACGCCGA
This sequence comes from Candidatus Changshengia sp., assembly GCA_003134115.1. Classification (GTDB taxonomy): domain Bacteria; phylum Chloroflexota; class Dormibacteria; order Aeolococcales; family Aeolococcaceae; genus Changshengia. The sequence goes on along the minus strand of PLAK01000029.1, from coordinate 10,715 downwards.
CAGCCAGTTCGCGCTCGTCTACGCGAGCGCCGCCGACGATGCGGCCCTGGTGGTCCTCCCCATCCACCGCCTGGTGCGCCCACGCCCCGGGCTGCCGGTCAGCCGGGATGAGCTGCTGGCCCGGCTGGGCGGGACCTGGGAGCTGGAACCGGTGGCCGACCCGGTCGCGTCCCTCGCCCGCCTGGGGGCGCGGAGGGCGGGAGAGCACGCCTACGTGCTGGTGGCGCCCGACGGAGCCGCGGTGCTCCGCCGGCCCCGGCGCGAGACGGGCTCCCACCGCGACGCCCTCGACGTCTCCGTGCTCCAGTCGGAGGTCATCAGCGGGTGCGGGATCGGGGAGGCGGAGCTGCGGGAGAGCGCGCTCGACTACACCCGCGATCCCGCCGGCGCGGTGGCAGCGGTGCGGGACGGGCGGGCGGGACTGGCGTTCCTCGTCTCCCCGTGCACCAGCCGCGAGGTCATGGCGGTGGCCGATGCCCGGGAGAACATGCCCCAGAAGTCGACCTACTTCTACCCCAAGGTCCCGACCGGGCTGATCATCTCCCCTCTCTGAATACCGTCCAGAATGCCGTGACGCTCACGATCGTGAGCAATTCGGATTTTATGGGTTATTGGCCCACCTTGCTCACGATCATGGTCAATATCGAGTTGTTTGACGCATAGCCCATGATATGCTCACGATCGTGAGCAGCCGAGTGACGGATCGTCGGGCGCTTGGCCGGCTGGTGCGCGAGAGGCGTCGAGCTCGGAGCCTCACCCAGGCCGATCTGGCAGCCGCCGCGGGCGTCGGCCGTGGGGTTCTCCAGAAGCTCGAGACCGGGCGCGGAGACGTCACGGTCACCGGGGCCCTCGCGATCCTCTCCGCCCTCTCGCTGGACGTCGACCTCGTCGAGAGGGAGGCAGACGCCGGTGCCCGCTGACCGTCTGATCGTCCTCCTGAGCGGTGAGCCCGTGGGGGTCCTGACGTCGTCCGGAGACGGGCGCGGCACCATCGAGTACCTGCCCGACGTGGTCGAGCGCTCCGCCGACCTGCCACTCCTCTCGCTGTCGCTTCCGGTGCGCCGTGAGCCGTACAGCGCCGACGAGACCAATCCATTCCTCGCTGGCCTGCTCCCGGAAGGTGCTGTCCGGAGTGCTCTGGCCCGCCGCTGGAGGTTGGCTGAGTGCGACGTCTTTGGTCTGTTGGCGATCGCGGGCCGCGACTGTGCCGGCGCAGTCGCCTTCGTCCCCGAGGGCAAGGTCACGACCGAGGAAGGGGAGGGCGTCCGCTGGCTTGACGCGGCCGAGCTGGAACACGTGCTCGACGAACTGCCGATCCGTCCCTTGGGCGACGACCCCGAGGAGGGGATACGCATCAGCCTGGCCGGGGCCCAGGAGAAGCTCGTGGTGGTCCTCAGCCAGGATGGCAGGGTCGGTCTGCCCCGTGGTGACACCCCGAGCACGCACATCCTCAAGCCGAGCCCGTCGCTGCAGACCCGGGGCGGCCGACCGGCGTTCCCGGACCTCGTCGTCAACGAGGCCTTCTGCCTCACCCTCGCGCGGCGATGCGGGATCGAGGCCGCGGTGCCCGCGCTGCGTCGGATCGGCGGCGAGGAGGTCCTCGTCGTGGAGCGCTTCGACCGGCGCACGGAGGGGGGTCGGGTGTTGCGTGTCCATCAGGAGGACGTCGGCCAGGCCCTGGGGATCGACCCTCAGCGGAAGTACCAGGCGGACGGGGGACCGTCCGCAATCGACGTGATTCGCCTGCTCCGGACTCGCTCCGCACGAGCGGGGCAGGACGTCCTTGCGTTCATCGACCGCTTGGTCCTTGCGATCACCATCGGCAACGCCGACGCCCACTCGAAGAACTTCAGCCTCCTCCTGGAGCACGGCACGGTCCGGCTGGCACCCGCCTACGACCTGATCTGCACGGCGGTGTACCCGGGCATCTCCGGCACTCTCGCCATGGCCATCGGTGACCAGTACCAGGCCGACCAGGTGACGCCGAGGCATTGGGCGCAGCTGATGGCAGATTGCGACCTCGACACCATGGCACTCCGGCGCCGGATGGCTCGACTGGCCGAAGCCTTCGCCCAAGAGGCCGGGCCCGTCGCCCAGGATCTTCGGGATCGAGGCGCCAATGGTGAGGTCTTGGATGCCATCGCGGCGATCATCCAGCATCGCGCCCGGCCGATCATCGCCCTCCCCGACTGGCGCCGAGGTGACAGCGCCGAAATGACCAGAGCGCCGCGCTCAGCAACCTGAGCCCGGCCCCCGCCGGCGCCCGGTGGCCTCAGGCGGGATGCGGAGGAGGCACAGAAGGCCGCCAGAGGTCGCGGGTCATCCGCCAGATCCGGAAGGTGCCGGACTCGGCTGGCGCGGCGGCTGGGCGCGGGCGATCGCCCACCAGGCTGAAACCGAGCTTGCGCGGCACGCCCTCACTGGCCAGGTTGGCCCGGTCGTGGTGGATCTCCACGATCTCGATCCCGGGAAGGGTGAAGGCGACCGTGGTGAGCGCGGCGGCGGCGGCGCTCGCGTGGCCTCGCCGGGTGTGCGCCGCGTGCACCCAGTACCCGATCTCCAGCCCATCGGGACCGATGCGTCGATGGAGCCCAACGGAGCCGACCGCGACGGGACCCAGGAAGAGCCCGTAGTGGAGGTCCCCACCACCATCCCACTCCACGTCCCATATCGCGAGGGTGGCCCGCTCCATCTCGAGGCTGGCCCCCGTCTCCCACGGCATCCACGGGCGCAGGTGCTCGCGGCTCTCCGCGATGGCCAGGTGGAGCGCCTCGGCGTCGGCGGGGTGACACCGCCGGAGCAGCAGGCCGCCGCCGAGATCGATCCGCCCCAGCGCCGTCATCAACCCTGACCCACGAAGTCCGCCACGGCATCGACGAAGCGCTTCCGGTCCCGGATCAGGAAGAAGAGATGGCCGCCCGTGAAGGTCTGCAGCCGCGACCCGGGGATGCCGCGGTGCAGCTCCTCCGCCAGGGGGAGCGGCGCCGTCCGGTCGCTGCGCCCGTGCAGCACCACCGTCGGCATGGTCAGCCCGTGGAGACGCGGGCCGGCGTCGTACCCGGCCGACGCCTCCATCTGGCGGACGAATGCGTACCGGGGCTGTGGGTAACGGCTCCGGAAGAGCGGCATCACCGAGAGGGTCGGATAGAGGTGCCGGCGCCGCCAGCTCGGGACGACCCGGGCCGAGGTGGAGACCAGGATCAGCCTCTCCACCCGCTCCGGGTGGCCGAGGGCGAGCTCGAGGGCGATGCGGCCACCCAGGGAGATCCCCAGCACGTCGGCGCGGCTGACTCCGAGAGCGTCCATCACGCCCAGGGCGTCGGCTGCCATCAGCTCGATGGAATACGGCGCATCGGGTTTGTCGGTGCGCCCGGCGCCGCGATTGTCGAACGCGATGACCCGCGAGCGCACGGCCAGCTGATCGATGAGGGCGGCGTTCTCGGAGACGTCGCCACCGAGACCGAGGATGAGGAGGAGAGGCCTGCCCTCGCCGTGCACCTCGTAGTGGATGCGGATGCCGTTGGCATCGGCGGTCGGCATCGGCGCCGGTCCGCCCTACGCCGGAGGGGGAGGCGGCGGGGGAGGTGGAGGGGGCGGGGGAGGCGACGGAGGCGGAGCCACCCGGAGCAGGTCGCGCACCGCGACTCGGAGCACGCTGGCGAGCTCCGCCGGGTCCACGGCCTTGGCGGAGGGCTGCATGGCGAGGCCTGCGCCCGCGACCACCACGGCCAGTGAGCCGGCCATGCGGATGCGGTCGTCGAGGCTGAAGGCCGGATCGCTGAGCATCCGCAGAAAGAGCTGCTCGGGCTCCACCTCGGGGTCGCGGTGGTCATGCCGGTGGTCCGCCCTCAGGGCCGCGGGATTGCGCTGGTAGAGGAGGAGGAGCCGGCCGTTGACGGCCAGCTGTTCGATGAGCCAGTCGAGGAATCCGAGCCACATCCCACCGCTCGCGGGGTCCTGGAGGCGGGCCATCGCACTCTTCATCAGGTCGTGCACCGGCAGGTGCAGGGTCACGAGGATCTCGTCCTTGGAGCGGAAGTGGTAGTAGAGGGCGGCCTTGGTCACCCCCACGCGGGCGGCGATCTGGCGCAGCGAGGTCTCCTCGTATCCCTGCTCGACGAAGAGATCGAGGGCGACGTCCAGGATCCGCTGGCGCGTACCGGGCTGACCCTGGCGGTGCCTCTCGTGGCGATCAGCTTCACCCCGGACGGCCCCCGCGGCCGGCGACGGGTGCCCCATCTGATCTCCGGCCGTCATGATTCTTTTACTTGACGGCCGGTAAGTGGATGACTTACCATGCGGTTAGTAAGTATAGCCGTCCGGGAGCTGGGCGGCTGACCCCCCAGCCGGGAATACCCGGATGGGTGCTTGCATTTCGAGCTATCACGATATATCGTTGCCATATCGCCAACCAACCTCACTGAAGGTTCCCCACGTGTACGAAACCACAATCGCGGCCGTCCCCACCGGCCCCCGATGGAATCCGGAGGTCTGACGTGCCCAACCGAGCAATGATCGAGGCGGAGGGACTGGTCAAACGCTACGGCGAGACCGTCGCTCTGGCCGGCGTCGACCTCGCCGTGCCGGCCGGCGCGATCCTCGGCGTGCTGGGGCCCAACGGCGCCGGCAAGACCACCGCCATCCGCATCCTGACCACCCTGAGCCATCCCGACGAGGGGCGCGCGTCGGTCGCGGGCTTCGATGTCACCGCCCAGCCTGCCGAGGTCCGGCGGCGGATCGGGGTGGCCGCCCAGGCGACCACCCTCGACGAGCTTCTCACCGGAAGGCAGAACCTCGAGATGATCGGCCAGCTGAGCGGGCTCCGGCGCCCCGGGGCGCGGCAGCGGGCCGCCGACCTGCTGGAGCGGCTGGAGCTGAGCGACGCCGCCGACCGCCAGACCAGGGGGTATTCCGGCGGCATGCGCCGGCGCCTCGACCTCGCGGCGAGCATGATCATGACGCCGCCCGTCCTCTTCCTCGACGAGCCGACCACCGGTCTCGACCCTGCCAGCCGGCTCGGGATCTGGGAGGTGATCCGCGGGATGGTCGGGGACGGCTGCACCGTGCTGCTGACCACCCAGTACCTCGATGAGGCCGACCACCTCGCGGACCAGATCGCGGTCTTCGACCGCGGACGGATCATCGCCAGCGGGACGCCTCAGCAGCTGAAGTCGGAGACCGGTACGGCGCGGCTCGAGGTGACGCTGAGCTCGCCGCGGCCGGAGGCCGTCCTGGCCCTCCAGCCTCTGCTCGAGGGTGAGGCCCACATCAGCCATGACGGACGGCGTCTCCGCGCCGCCGTCCTCAATCGAGAGGGCATCGCCACCGCGGCGGTCCGAGCCCTCGACCGCGCCGGCATCCTGGTCGACGACGTGCAGGTGCACCAGCCCTCCCTGGACGACGTCTTCCTCGCCCTCACCGGGCGGGAGACGGCCGAAGAGGAAGCCGCCAACGAACCGGAGGCCGCAACGGCATGAGCATCCGCACCATCAGCATCGACGGCGCACCACCCGCCCGGGTCGGACAGCGACTCCGGGAGATCCTGGTCCTGATCCGGCGCAACCTGATCCACATCCTTCGCGAGCCGATGCAGCTCTCCGACGTGACGATCCAGCCGATCCTCTTCACCTTTCTCTTCATCTACGTGTTCGGCTCCGGGATTCCCATCCCGGGAGGCAGCTACACCGCGTTCGCCCTGGCGGGACTGCTCGCCATGAACCTCATCATGTCCTCCAACGGGACGGCGGTGGGGCTCAGCACCGACCTCAACACCGGGCTCATCGACCGCTTCCGAGCGCTGCCCATGTGGCGGCCCTCGATCCTCATCGCTCGGTCGGTGACGGACCTGCTCTCGGCCATGATCTGTACCGTCATCGTCCTCCTCGCCGGCTTCGCGGTCGGGTGGCGGCCGGGCACGGGGGTGCTCTCGGTTCTGGGCGGCCTGGGGATCGTCCTGCTCTTCACCTACGCGATCTGCTGGACCTTCGGCTGCGTCGGCCTGATCGCAAGGAACGTGGAGGCGGCGATGTCGATCGGCTTCATCGTCCTCTTCCCCCTGGCCTTCGTGTCCAACGCGATGGTGCCGACCCAGGGGATGCCGGCCTGGCTGCGCGTCATCGCCGACTGGAATCCGGTCAGCGCCGTCACCTCGGCCTGCCGCCAGCTCTTCGGCAACCCCAACCCGTCAGCCCTCATCCAGGACTGGCCGATGCAGCACCCGGTGATTGCGGCTCTCCTGTGGTCGGCGGCGCTGCTCGCGATCTGCGTCCCCCTCGCGGTCTATCTCTTCCGGCGCCGCACCTCGGACTGAGTGGGCGCCCGCCCGTGACGACGCGGGCATCCGGCGCCGCCGACCTGGCAAAGTCGCGACCATGAGCGACAGCGCCACGGCGCCGGCCATCGAGGCCGTCATCCTCGACATGGACGGTCTCCTCATCGACACCGAGCCGGCCTGGCGTGCCGCCGAGACCGCGGTCTTCGGTGAGCTGGGCGTCCGGCTCAGCGAGGACGACATGCTCGCCACCATGGGCCGGGGGATCATCGAGGTGGTGGCCCATTGGCGCCGTGTGCGCCCCTGGCCGGGAGCCGAGACGGGAGAGCCCAGCGACGCGGCGATCGCGGATCGGGTCGTCGACCGGATGGTCGCTCACGTCCGTGCCCGTGGCGAACCGATGAAGGGGGTGGACCGGGCGGTGGCGCTGCTGCGCGGACTGGGCCTGAGGGTCGCCATCGCCTCCTCCTCCTCCCACCGGCTGATCGATGCGGTCTGCGACCGGCTCGGCCTGGAATGGATCGACATCCGCTGCTCCGCCGACGACGAGCTGAGGGGCAAGCCGGCGGGCGACGTCTACCTCACCGCTGCCCGACGGCTGAGGCTGAGCCCCGCCGCCTGCCTGGCGGTCGAGGACTCCCCCAACGGGGTGCTTGCCGCCCGTGCCGCCGGGATGAGCTGCATCGCCGTCCCCGACCGACTCCTGACCGGGGACCCGCGCTACGGGGAGGCGCAGCTGATCCTGGGTTCCCTCGACGAGCTCGATGAATCGAGGCTGCGCTCGGTCGGCTGGCACGGGACAGCTGAGTGGCAGAGCCCCCGGAGGTCCCCGGGTCGGCCGCGCGGAATCCAGCCGCCGTCCGGCTGAGGACGAGGCGCTACGATGCGGCCATGGGACGGCGGGTCAACTTCTACCTGGACGACGACCTGATCGAGGCGCTCAACCAGCACACCCAGGTCTCCCCCCTTTCGAGGAGTGAGATCGTCGCCATCGCTCTCCGGCGGCTGCTCCGCGATGAGAGGCGGCGGGTCCACGTCGACGTCCCCGCCACCGAGATGGCTCGCCGGATCGCCGCGGGGGAGCTTCCCTCCCGGCGGCTGGACGGGCCCCGGCTCCGCGCGCTGCCCCCTCCCTGGGAGAATTGACGCGCCCCGGGTTTGGCGCAGGGCCACCCCGGGTATGTGCTGATCAGGTCCAATCGAGAGTCCCTTGCCCACCTACGGTTACCACTGCCCCAGCTGCGAGGCCGAGTTCGAGGTCTTCCAGCGGATGACGGACGCCTCCGGCGCCAACTGCCCCCACTGCGGGACGCCTGGTCGGCGCGTCTTCTTCCCGGCCGGGATCGTCTTCAAGGGGAGCGGCTTCTACAAGACGGATTCGCGGCGGGCGTCGACCGCCTCGGTCAACGGCGGAGGTCCGGCCGGCGGGGCCAAGCCGTCCAGCGATGGCAAGAGCCCGTCCGAAGCAGCGGCCGGCCAGCAGGCGGGCGCCGGCGATCGGGCTCCGGCGGGAGAGAAGGCTCAGAGCGGTGAGCGGGCTCAGGGCGGTGAGCGGGCTCCGGCGGGCGAGAAGGCACCGGCGAGGGGCAGCACGTCGACCGCCAAGAAGGACGGCGGTGCATCCACCACGGGGAGCGGGGCCCCGTCCTGAGGTCGCCATCCGCAGCGGCGTTGTTAGCATGGTTCACGTGGACGGCAGGGGCCGTCACCAGCAGGAGACCCACATGGCGCATCCCATCACGATCACGGACGCGAACTTCACATCGGAGGTCCTCGAGTCCAAGGTCCCCGTTCTCGTCGACTTCTGGGCGTCCTGGTGCTCCCCCTGCAAGATGATCGCCCCGATCGTCGAGGATCTGACCACCGAGTACGAGGGCAGGATCAAGGTCGGCAAGGTGGACGTCGACGCCAATCCGGTGACCCCGGGGATGTTCGGGATCATGAGCATCCCGACCCTGATGGTCTTCCAGGGCGGCAAGACGGCCGACCGGATCGTCGGCTACCAGCCCAAGCCGGCGCTCAAGGCACGGCTCGACGCGATCCTGACGCCCACCCGCTGAGCTGATCGCGGGCGCCCGGCCCCTACCGGCGGCTTGCCAGCTTCAGGACGACTGCCCCAAACTGAGAGCAGTCCGACGAAGGGCCGGCGTCATCGGGTCAGGGAGGGCCGGAGTGGCGGCGCGTGCGCGCGCGAGGGCGATTCAGATGCGGGACGTGCTCGCCTGGCGCGACGTGCAGGTGGTCGTCGCCCTCTTCTGCGCCGCTCAGCTGCTCGACGGCCTCACCACCTATCTCGCCCTCACGTCCCACCGCTTCCAGGAGGAGAACCCGCTCCTGAGCGGTGTCCTCGACACCCACCCCATGGCGGCCTTCGTGGTCAAGCTGGCCCTCGCGGTGGTCGTCGTGACGGTCCTGCTGACACTCCGGCTGCGCTGGCGGCTCCGGCTGGCGGTGATCTCGCTGTTCGCGGTGCTCAGCCTGGTCGCGCCGGTGGAGAACCTCCTGCGCCTCACCGGGGTCTCCTGCCCCGCGGCCCGGTGCCCGGCTCTCCCTGAGATCCCTCCGGCACGCTCAGCCAAGCTCCAGCTGGGCCAGCACGGCTCCCACCAGGGCAAGCGACCCGCAGACGAGAACGAGCCCTGACCGGCCGGCGCGGTGCCGCGCCTCCGAGAGCGCCTCCGCGACGGGCTCCACAGCAGTCCCGCCGCCCAGCATCCCCGCGAGCAGGGCCGCCGAAGCCGCCCTCCCGCCGCCGACGGAGGTCAGCACCACCTCGTCCGCCATCTGGGCGACGAGGGGGAGCATCTCGTCGAGCTGCTTGTCGACCATGGCGCCGAAGAGGGCGACGACCCGTCGCCCGCCGGCCAGCCCGGTGACCTCCGAGCTGAGGGCCGCCAGGGCGGCGGGGTTGTGGGCGCCGTCCAGGAGCAGCGGTGGGCTGCCGTCGACCCACTGCAGGCGGCCTGGCCACCGCACCGACGCCGCCCCGGCGACGATGGACGCGGCCGGGATGCCGAGCTGGGCGGCAGCCGTGGCGGCGACCGCGAGGTTCTCCACCTGAACCAGGCCCGGAAGCGGCGAGCGATTGGCAACCGGCCGTCCGGTAAGCGGTCCACCGGCAGCGTCCAGGTCGACCTCGACCTCGACCCCGGCCCGCCCGCGACGGGTGCCTCGCCAGTCCCGGCCGGCCTCGAGGACGCGCAGGCGCGCGCCCACAGAGCCTGCCCGCGCCGCGATCACCGAGCGCGCCGGCTCGGTGGCGGCGGTGACCACCCAGTCGCCGCTCTTGATGATGCCCGCCTTCTCGGCGGCGATCGCCTCCACGCTGTCGCCCAGCCATTCGCGATGGTCGAGGGCGATGTTGGTGATGACGCACCCTCCGAGATCGGCGACGTTGGTGCTGTCCAGCCGCCCCCCCATCCCGACCTCGCAGATCAGGGTCTCCACCCGGTGACGGGCCGCAGCCAGGAATCCCATGGCGGTGAGGATCTCGAACTGGGTGGGATGCTCCCCGGACGGAGCCTGGTCGGCGGCGTCGAGCACCTCCTCGGCGAGCGTGCCGAAGCCGCCCTCGGGGAGCGGCTCTCCATCGAGGACGATCCGCTCCCCCCAGCGGACCAGGTGCGGCTTGGCGAGAAGCGCCGTTCTGCGTCCCGCCGCGCGTGCCATGGAATCGATCAGTGCGGCGACCGAGCCCTTGCCATTGGTCCCGGCGATGAGGACCCCGGCGAGCCCGAGATGCGGGTCTCCAAGTCGATCGAGGAGCCACCGGGTCCTCTCCAGGCCGGGCACGATCCCGAACCGGCCGGCCGCGTCCAGACGCGCCATGATCGAGGTGAGCGGCTCAGCTGCGGTCCCCTCCGGGGCGACGCTCTCGCCGGGGGACGCGGCGCTCCGCTCTCCGTGGGTCACGGCGCGGGCTGCGGTCTCCACGGCCAGGCCCCGGTCATCGCCTCGTCCTCGTCGGGCCGGTCCAGCGAGCTGCCCAGGACATTCATCCACACCCGCTGGCGCTCGCCGGCGTCGGCGATGCTCTCGATCGCCCGGTCGCGGTACAGGCAGCCGGTCTGGTGGGCAAGGAGCGCCTGCAGCTCCTGGTACTGGAACACGGTCGGCGCCTCCAGGCGTGCCGGTTCCGAGGATCCGGGGACCCGAGCCTCGATGTGGAAGACCCGGCCGCGCTCGTGGTCAAAGGTCGAGACCGGGTGCAGCTCCAGGCTCTCGAGAGCCGGCAGCAGGTCGGAGAGCCGCTCCAGCCAGGCGGCCTGCGGGTCCGTCTGTGAGTCCACGTCGACATCGGCGAACAGCTCACCGGCGAGGGCGAGGACGGCGATCTGGAACTGGTGGTAGTAGAGGAGGTCGGCCCCACTCACCGCCACCGCCCCCGCCGGCTCGCCGGCGTCGTCCGTGAAGCTGACCATGAAAGGCCGGGCGTAGGGCTTGC
>PLAK01000110.1 GCA_003134115.1 Candidatus Changshengia sp. | reverse complement strand
CTGCCCTCGCACGGCAGAGGTCCGGGGTTCGAGTCCCCGCCGGTCCAGGGCCCCATGCGGCAGGCCGCATGGGGAACCCCGTCTTCACCGGGAACACCGGGACCCCCTCGCCCCGGATGGCGGAGCCACACGGGGCTCACCCCCACTTCGGCGCCACTCGGCGCCGGGCGCGCTGCGCGCTCCGAGTCCGGCCGAGTCCAAGGCGACCCCGTCCGCCGCCTCCGCTGTGTCGACGACTGGCGGGTGATCCTCCGGGTGCGTCGGGACGACCGCCCGGCCCAGGTCGCCCTGATCCGCCCACGGGGCTCCACCTACAAGCCCTGACGGCCTCCGCAACGAGAAAAGGGCGCCCCGAAGGGCGCCCTCTGCATCGGCGCGACGGCCGCGCCTAGGTGGCCCGCCGTTGCCAGCGGGTCTTCTTGAGCATCTTCTTGTGCTTGTGCTTGCGCATGGCCTTGCGCCGTTTCTTGATGACCGAGCCCACGAGAGCCTCTCCATGCGGGCGGCCGTTCGGCTGCCCATCCGGCAATGATTGATCCTATGTCAGCGGGGGCCGACTATACGCGATCCTCGGGATCGCCTGCTTCTCGGCTCTCCACGCAGGGCCTCTCGCCCCGGCCCCGGGTCAGGCCGGAGGGCCCCCCGCGCCGCTCCTCGTGGCCAGCGCCTCCCGCAGGCGGCCCGCGGTGACCTCGAGGTGCTCCGGGAGGACCTTGACGTCGGCCAGCACCGGCATGAAGTTGGTATCGCTCGCCCAGCGGGGCACGACGTGGAGGTGCAGGTGGTCCACGCTGGCGCCGGCTGCCGCCCCGAGGTTGAATCCGACGTTGAACCCGCCGGGCTGCATGACGCTGGAGAGCGCGTCGAGGGCTCGCTGGGTCGCCGCCATGATCGCCAGGCTCTCCTCGGCGGTCAGGTCGCGCAGATCCGGGGCGTGCCGCCGCGGCGCGACCATCACATGCCCGCTGCTGTACGGGAAGCGGTTCATCAGGGTGAGCGTCCGCTCCGCCCTCTCGATCACCAGGCCACGCTCGGCCCCTGAGGCGGCGGCGGCGCAGATGAAGCAGCCCTCCGGTGGCGGGTCGGTGCCCGTCACGTAATCCATCCGCCAGGGCGCCCAGAGCTGCCGCATCCCGCGGACGTTACCCGATGGCAGCGGGGAGACGGGGTGGTGTGACGGCCCGGGCCAGCCGGCTCCCCGCTGACGCTCTCCGGTGATGCCGCCACAGGAACGGCTCGAAGAGATCAGACACAGCGTTCGCATTCACGGTCTCACACGAACCCCGTTACGAGCCTGTGGCCGGAAGCTCCGCCTCCTCGTGCCACCCGCCGCCCTAGCCTTCATGGAGCCGTCTAGTGCATTTGAACTACATGCAGGCGAGACCACCGGGCGGCGGAGGAACTCAGGTCATGGGCTCTGGCAGGCAGCACCGGCGATCGCTTCGGATCGCCCTGGTCATGGGAGCCGTGGTGGCGAGCACCGCGGTGATCGGCTGGGGCGGCCTGGCGGCGTGGAGTGCCTACACCGAGAACGCGGGCAACAGCGCGGCCGCCGGCACCCTCTCCCACGCCAACGGTTCCAGCTGCGTGTCGAGCCTGGGGGTGGTCCCCACCTCGGGAACCGGCTTCTGCCTCGCGACGATCACCATTGCCGGGGTCGACCCGGCGAACTGGACCAGCACCGTCAACACCATCAAGATCGCCAACACTGGATCGCTGAAGAGCACCTTCACGCTCAGCATGGGGACGGTGCTCCAGGCCCCGACCGGCAGCCTCTGCGCCGACGTGACCCTGGGTGTGACCGACCTCAACTCGGGCAGCCCGGACAATGGCACCGTCTGGGCCCCCACCGCGCTGACCGGCACCTTCACGGCCACCAGCCTGTACAGCAACGCCGCCGCGCCCGTCCTCAGCTGGACGGGGGGGGGTACCGCCGGCACGTGGACAGGGGCGACCGCCAACACCTTCACGGTGACCGCGGCTCCTGGTGCCGGCTTCGCCACCCACTACGCCGACGCCGGTACCAGCTGCACCTTCGGACTTCTCTTCAGCCAGACGGCTGCCTGATCCCGGCGACGCCCTGAGGGGTGGGGGAGGGCCTGGTCCGGACGGCGCTCCGAGCCGGGGGGAACTCCTGACCTGCAGCGCGGCCGGCACGCATGCCAGCCCGGGGAGGCACCCCTGGTGGAGACGGGGAGGCTCGAACTCCCGACCTCTTGCATGCCATGCANNGCGCTCTCCCAGCTGAGCTACGTCCCCTGGGGAGCCACATGGTACCGCGCTCCAGCGATGGCTTGGCCCCTGCTCCTGACCTGCGCCGGCTCTCCCCAGCGTCCCCCGAGCCGGGCCCGATTGCAGTCCCACCGGAATGTGCGGGGCGACTATGATCACCCGAGCGCAACGGCCGGGCCGGCTGGCGGTGCCAGTCGACACGGACGTGGGCGTCAGATGGGATGAGGTATGTGCAATGGCTGTTTCCTCTGTGGAGGACGAGAGCCAGTCGATGGCTGGCGACCGCCCGGAGCCGGCCCTGAGAGGGCGCCGTGGGGGGGACGCGCCCCACATCGAGAGCGAATCGCCGGTGGTCCGCGCCGGGGAGCGACTGGTCCACCGCATCGAGGCGTTGGTCGAGGAGATCGCCCGCCTGCGCGCCGACAACGATGAGCTCCACCAGCAGGTCCGCGATGCGGTCGCGATGCTCGACCGCGCTTCGTCCGCGGGGGGCGACTCGCGGCCGCGGCGCCGCCGGCGTGCAATCGAGGGCACCCTCCCCGCGGCGGCGCCGGCGCGCCGACGCC
>PLAK01000171.1 GCA_003134115.1 Candidatus Changshengia sp. | reverse complement strand
CACGCCGGCTCCGGCCCCCCGCCGGTCGCGCCACGCCCGGCCGCCCGCGAGTGGCCCTCCCCCCCGCCACTACGTGACCGCGGCTGCCCTCGCTACCATCACGGACGATGACCGAAGCCTCCGATCAGACCGGGCCGGTGCCGGTGCGGATCGCCGTACCCCGTGAGCGGCAGCTCGGCGAGCTGCGCGTGGCCCTGGTCCCCACGGCACTCCGGGCACTGCTCGCCGCGGGGCTCGAGGTGACCGTGGAGGCCGGGGCAGGCGAGCGGGCCGGGCATCTCGATGCCGCGTACACGGAGGCGGGCGCCACCGTGGTGGCCGACCTGAAGAAGCTGCTCGCGCACGCGGACGTCGTCCTCCACGTCAGCCGCCCCTCCGACGAGGAGATCAAGCAGCTGGCCAAGGGCACCACCCTGGTGGGCCTGTTTCGCGCGACCTCCAACCTTCCTCTCCTCGAGAGCCTGGCCAAGCGGGGGGTCGACGTCCACAGCCTGGAGCTGCTGCCGCGGATCAGCCGGGCCCAGGAGATGGACGTGCTCTCCTCGATGGCGAGCGCGGCCGGCTACCACGGGGTGCTGATGGCGGCCGTCCGCCTGCCTCGCTTCATGCCACTCCTGATGACCGCGGCCGGCACCGTCCGCCCGGCACGCGTCCTGGTCGTCGGCGCCGNNCCTGCAGGCCATCGCCACCGCCCGCCGCCTGGGTGCGGTGGTCGAGGCCTTCGATGTCCGCCCCGTGGTGCGCGAGCAGGTGGAGAGCCTCGGCGCCCGCTTCGTCGACATCGGTGTGGAGGCGGCGGAGACCGGCACCGGCTACGCCGCCCAGCTGAGCGGCGAAGCCGAGGAGCGGGAGCGAGAGGTCCTGAGCCGGCACGTCGCCGACGCCGACTTTGTGATCACCACCGCCCTGATCGCGGGGCGCGATGCCCCCCGGCTGATCAGCGCGGAGATGGTGGCGGCGATGCGGCCCGGCTCTGTGATCGTGGACCTCGCCGCCGAGGGCGGGGGCAACTGCGAGCTGACCAAGCCCGGCGAGGAGGTGGAGGTCTCGGGGGTGAGGATCTGCGGCCAGACCGACCTCGCCAGCCGGATGGCCACCGACACGAGCCAGCTCTACGCCGGCAACATCTCGAAATTCCTGCTCCACCTCGTCCATGCCGGGGAGGTGCGGCACGACCTCGACGACGAGATCCTTGGCGCCACCTGCGTCGTGGCCGGCGGGGCGCTGCGGGGCGCCGCCGCGCCGGCGCCGAAACCGGCGGCCACGTCTGCCGCTGCGGGGCAGTAGATGACCAACGTCAACGTCGTCGTGGTCGGCCTGTTCGTCTTTGTGCTGGCCGTCTTCCTGGGGCTGGAGCTGATCACCAAGGTGCCGTCGCTGCTCCACACACCGCTCATGTCGGGCACCAACTTCATCCACGGCATCGTGCTGGTCGGTGCTCTGACCATCGCGGCCACCGTCCACGACACCCTCGGGGGCGTGATCGCCGTGGCCGCGGTCTTCCTCGGCACCCTCAACGTGGTCGGCGGCTGGGTGGTCACCGACCGGATGCTCAGCATGTTCCGGGCCAAGCCCGCCCCCGCCCCCGCCCCGAAACCCGAGGCTGGGCCCGCGGCGGTGCCGACGACGCCACCGCCGGGAGAGCAGCGATGACGATCCCGAACTGGGCCACCCTCGGCTACCTCGTCGCCATCGTCCTCTTCATCCTCGGCATCAAGCAGCTCACCTCGGCCAAGACCGCGCTGCGCGGCAACCGGGTCGCCGGGGTGGGGATGCTGGTCGCCATCGGCGTCACCCTCGGGATGCTCCACAGCGGCTGGCAGTACGTGGTGCCCGCGGCCGTCGCCGGCACTCTGGTCGGGGTCGTCGTCGCCCGGCGGGTGGCGATGACCGCCATGCCCCAGCTGGTCGCCCTCTTCAACGGGATGGGCGCCGGTGCCGCAGCCCTGATCGCCCTCGGTGACTTCCACCACGTCACCTCCTCCGCCCATCCGTCGCTCGACACCATCGGGGCGGTCACCATCCTGCTCAGCTGCCTGATCGGTGGGATCAGCTTCAGCGGCAGCCTGATCGCCTTCGCCAAGCTCCAGGAGTGGATGCGGGGCACGCCGATCACCTGGCCTCTCCAGCACGAGATCAACGGGGTGCTGCTGGCTGCCCTCGTCGGTATCGGGCTGGCCATCACCCTGCTGCACGGGGGAGCGGTGCTGATCATCGTCTTCGCCGCCGGCGCCCTCGCCCTCGGGGTGCTTTCGGTCCTGCCGGTGGGCGGCGCCGACATGCCCGTGATCATCGCCCTGCTGAACTCCTTCACGGGGATCGCGGCAGCGGTCACCGGCTTCGTCCTCGGCAACGACGCCCTGATCGTCGCCGGGGCCCTGGTCGGGGCCTCCGGGTCGATCCTCACCATGCTGATGAGCAAGGCGATGAACCGCCCCATCACCAACGTCCTCTTCGGCGCCTTCGGCAAGCTGGCCGAGGGCGGCGGGGAAGGCGGGGGCGCCCTCCACGGCAACATCCGTGAGACCAACGTCGAGGACCTGGCGGTGCTGCTCAGCTACGCCCAGCAGGTGATCTTCGTACCCGGTTACGGCCTGGCCGTGGCCCGTGCCCAGCACGAGGTCAAGGAGCTGGCGACCCAGCTCGAGCAGCGAGGGGTTCGGGTCCTCTACGCCATCCACCCGGTCGCCGGCCGGATGCCGGGGCACATGAACGTCCTGCTCGCCGAGGCCGACGTCCCCTACTCCCAGCTCAAGGAGATGGACGACGTGAACCCCGAGTTCCCCCGCACCGACGTCGCCCTGGTGATCGGGGCCAACGACGTGGTCAACCCGGCGGCCCACAACACGCCCGGAAGCCCCATCTACGGCATGCCCATCCTCAACGCCGACCAGGCCAAGACGGTGGTGGTGCTCAAGCGGAGCATGCGCCCCGGTTTCGCGGGCATCGAGAACGAGCTCTTCTACCGCGACAACACCATGATGCTGTTCGGGGACGCCAAGGACACGCTGGCCAAGCTGACCGCCGAGGTCAAGCTGCAGGCGGCGGCGTAAGCCTCCCGGCGCCTGGGCCGATGGATCGCGGCGTCTGCGTCATCACCGGCGGCGGTCGGGGGATCGGTGCCGCCACCGCCCGCCGGGTGTCCGGTGCGGGCTGGCAGGTCTGCCTCTCCTGGCGTTCGGACCGGGCCGCGGCCGAGGCGGTCGCCCGGGAGATCGGGGGGCGCGCGGTGCGCGCTGACGTCGGCGCCGAGCCGGACGTGGTGGCGCTCTTCGCCGCCGCCGACGAGATGGGGCGGCTCACCGCCGCCGTCGCCAATGCCGGCATCGTCGAGCGTCGCGCCCGGCTCGACGAGATGGACGCCGACCGGATGCGCCGCCTGCTGGAGACCAACGTGCTGGGGGTCATGCTCACGGCCCGCGAGGCGGTGCGCCGGATGTCCTCGCGCCACGGGGGGCACGGAGGCTCGATCGTCACCGTCTCCTCCGCCGCCAGCCGGCTGGGCTCGCCGGGGGAGTACGTCGACTACGCCGCCAGCAAGGGGGCGGTCGACACCTTCACCCTCGGTCTCGCTCGCGAGGTCGCCGGCGAAGGGATCCGGGTCAACGCCGTCCGTCCCGGCATCGTCGATACCGAGATCCACGCCAGCGGTGGCCAGCCGGACCGGGCCACCCGCCTCGCCTCGACGATCCCGGTGCAGCGGGCCGGCCGCCCCGACGAGGTGGCCGCGGCCATCGCCTGGCTCCTCGGCGACGAGTCCCCGTACACCACCGGTGCCATCCTGGACGTCAGCGGCGGGAGCTGAGCGCGAGCACGCTCACCAGCGCCAGACCGCGGCGGCGCTGCCTCCGAGGATGAGCCCGAGCTCCGTCGCGTCGAGCCCCGCCTCGTCCAGCGCACGCCGGTAGCGGGTCATGCCGAGCAGGGGGAAGTCGGTGCCGAGCAGGAGCCGTTCCGCGCCCACCAGGGTGGCCATGTCGCGGAGGACGCTGGGGCGGTAGAGGTGAGGCAGGGCCGCCGTGTCGAACCAGACCCGGGTGCACAGCCGCTGGATCTCGGGCATGTGGGCGTAGAGGGGCAGCCCCCCGCCGAGGTGGGCGGCGACCACCCGGAGACCACCGGCGCGGTCGAGGAAGCGGACCAATCGGTCGGGGGTCGCCGTCCCCTTTCCCGGGTAGGCGTGCCCGACGGGCTCGCTGCAATGGATCGTCCAGGGGAGGTCGAGCTCGGCGGAGACGGCGGCCAGCCGCGCCAGCTCGTCCCCGTCGAGGGCGAATCCCTGGCCGTCGGCGTTGAGCTCCCCGACGCCCCGGAGCCCGAGCCGGGCGCAACGCCGCAGCTCCTCGGCCGCCCCCGGGTCGGCGGGCTGGACGATGCCGCAGCCGGCAACCCGATCGGGGTGGCGGCGCTGCAGAGCGGCGACCCAGTCGTTGGCCTCGGCACAGAGCCGGGGGTCCGCGAAGGGCCAGGTGAAGACCACGGCACGATCGATCCGCCCCTCCTCGAGGTGGCGAAGCAGTTCGTCCTCGCCGGCCAGTCCCGGCTCCCCCGCGTGACAGGCGGCGAACCAGGCGTCGGCGGCGGCGACCGCGGCCGGGTCGCGCCGCACCCGCTCGGGCATGACGTGGACGTGGGCGTCGACGACCGCAGGCAGGACCGGGGTGGCGCTCACGACCGGGGGGCGCTCATGAGACCCCGCGCACGTCGTAGACGGTGATGCCCGGCGCGGAGGCGGTGACCGGGAGCCCCTGCGCCGCCCACCACGTGATCCCGGCCTCGGAGAAGGTCTGGTTCACCTCGACGTAGCTGATGTCGTAGCGGTGGAGAATCTGGAGGATGGACTGGCACTGCGCGAGCGAGGTGGTGCCACACCCTGAGGTGGCGATCGCGACATCGGTCTGGCGCTGCCCGTAGTCCAGCCCATAACTCCACAGCCAGGGGTAGTAGCCCATCACCACCGGCCGCCCGGTGAGCAGCGGGATCGGATCGAAGAAATCGTTGGTGCTCCCCGACACGAGGAACACGGCGTGGGTGGAGGTCCTGGTGTCGAGGGTGGCGACCAGGGCCATGTCGCCGGCGGGCACGACCACGTACGGACCGGTCACCGACGCGGACGGCGCCTCGTAGGGCAGGAGCCGGAGCAGGGCCAGCGTGCCGGTCGCCAGCACGCTCCCGGCGAGGAGGACGGCCAGGATGCGCCGCCACCATCCCACCCAGAGCCAGACCGTGATCGCCGACACCGCCAGGGCGACCCCCAGGTACCAGTAGACGAGCAGCTTGGTGTTGTCCCAGTCCCAGCTCTGGAAGATGACGACGTTGCAGAGCACGAAGATCGGGATGCAGGCGAGGAGGAGGCGCAGCAGACCCGGGGGAAGGACCCCGAGGACGCGTCCGGCCACACCACGGACCGTCCCTCTCCCGAGCCTCCGGGCGAGGGCCAGCAGCACCACGGCCACGCAGAGCGGCACCGCCACCCCGAGGTTGACCCACCAGAACCCCCACCAGGTGCTGCTGAGGGGGAGGCGCAGGGTATCGCCGATGGCGCCCCCGACCGCGGAGAGGGTGACCGAGTGGCCGAGGGTGGTGGTGGTGACGGCACCCGACATCCAGCCCGGCTCAAACCACGGGTACTGGTTGCCGAGAACCGCGGATCCGTGGGGCGCGAGCATGAGCTGGATCACCCGTGGGGCGGCGACCAGGGCAGCGACCCCGGCGAAGAGCAGCCAGGCACGTCGCCATCGGATCGCCGCCAGACCGATCGCGATGACCGCGATGGCGAAGAGGCTCTGAACATGGATGAGGGGGAGGAGCCCAACCAGGAAGCCGGCCACACCGACGTCGAAGAGCCGCGCTCGGGCCCGTTCGAAGACGGCGAGGAGGAGCACCAGGGATGCCACCACGACGTCGAAGCCCTCCATGAGGGTGCGCTGGGGCAGCCACCAGGCGAAGAGCGGCGTGTACCACGCCTGGTCGGAGAAGACCGGCTTTCCCGACTCGGGCTCCGAGGTCATGCCGTCGAAGCTGGTGGGCTGGTCGGCGACCAACCCGGGAAGGGCGTCGAGGGTGCCGGCGCCTATGCCGATGCCATCGGCAGGGTGGGTGATGACGTAGCCGGCGCTGCACTGCGCGGACGTGTGGTGGGCGTCCGTGCAGGCGTCGTGGAGCGCGCCCACGAAGCCGAGGCCCCCACCCAGGAAGCAGATCAGGATCGCGAGCACTCCCACCGACATGCGCGCGCCGAGCCGCTCGGCGAGGCTCACCACCAGGAGCACCAGCACCAGCCCGAGGATCACCTGAGGCAGCCAGAGTGACGGACCGGCGCCGAGGCCGAGGCGCATCAGCATCCCCGAGGTGAGGTCGGGGAGGAAGGGGTAGTAGAGCGGGGTGCCGCTCATGATCGGGTTCTGGGGCGGAAAGTTCTGGGCCGTGCTGAAGCTGGACGCCGTGATCAGATGCTGCGCCCAGTCGGGGATCCAGTACCCGCTGACCAGATTGCCGGCGCTGTCCTGGGACATGGCCCGGGAGAGGAGGAGGGTGAATGCGACCGCCGCGGCCACGGCGATGACCGCGAGGGCCAGGGTGCCGCGGGACCGGCCTCGGGCCTCCTCCAGCGAGGCCTGCCAGGTGGCGACCACGCTGACCCGGAGCCGCCAGCCGAGCAGCAGCGATCCTCCCCCCACCAGGACCGGCGCGAGCAGGATCGATGCCGGGCCGAGACCGAGACCCAGGCTGAGAAGAAAGCAGACGGTGGCGTCGAGCGCGAAGGCGGCGATGGTCGCGATCGCGATCCGCTCGCCGAGGCGGAGCGGGGTGACCACCAGGCCGAGCACGGCAAAGCCGGAGGCGGCAGCCAGGACGGCGAGCAGGAGGAGGAGCGCGGCGCTCCCCGGCCCCGTCACCTGATGGCCCCGAGCGGAGGCCGGAGCGCAGGGCTCCCCGCACCCGTCATGGCCCTACCAGGCGTCCACCCACAGGCGCATCTGCTGGTCCGGAGTGGTCAGCGGGATGGCGGTCCAGACCGGGTAGAAGAAGATGAAGGCAGCGAAAACCGCCGCGACTCCCGCGTACGCGAGCGGGGCCAGCGACCACCACCTGCCGGCGGCGAAGAAGCGCACGTGGCGCAGCGCGGCCAGAGCGTAGGCGAGGCCCAGGGCGAGGAAGATGAGCATCCCCAGAGCGTGGTAAAAGAAGAGGACGCGCGCCTTGTTGCCCGGCACCCACATCATCCACGAGGCGATGTAGCCGAGGACGATGAAGGCGGGGACGAAGCGGCGCGAGACGACCGCGAAGACACCCGCACANNATGCCCGGCTCGGCGGCGTGGAAGGCCAGGATCATGGTGACGAGCGAGGCCACCATGAGGGCGCCGACACAGACGCGGAACCACTTCGCGCCCGCCATCATCCGCCACACGCAGAAGAGCAGAGCGAGGATGCCGAGCCACCACACCGCCGGGTTGCCCATGTTGGTGATGACACCCGTGCCCGTGACGCTGGGCGCGTCGAGCAGCGGAGCGCTCTGGTAGTACATCAGCACCGGGTGCTCCATGATCGGCCAGGTGTACCAGCGGGATGCGTAGGGATGTCCGTGGCATTCCAGCTCCTGGTAGCGGAGGCTCGCCTCGTTGATGGCGATGATGTTGGAGATCGCCTGCACCGGGTTGGGGACGGTGATGCCGTCCACCGTCGACACCGGGACCGGCAGGGTCTTGATGTTGTCGGGATAGGGCGCGGTGGTCAGGCCCGAGACATTGGGATTGCAGGAGACGAACTGGTAGACGTCGTCGTGGGCGATGGTCAGATAGCGCGACCAGCTGGCGCAGAAGATCACCAACACCAGGGCGAGACCGGCTGCGTAGTGGAGCCACGCCCTCGACCCCGCCGCCTCCCTCCAGAGCACGGTCTCGTGGCGGCGCGGCCCGGCCAACCGCCGGAGGGCGGGGACGATCCCGGCCAGGTAGGGGGCCAGCCAGCGGAGCAACACCAGTCCGGCGATCACCACCAGCGGAGCGACCGCGGTGAGCTTCGCGGCGAACGCCAGCCCGACACCGGCCGCCAAGAGGTAGAGGGTGACCCGCCACTGGCGGCGCGTCCTCGCCTGCCAGTGGAGCAGGAACAGATACCAGGCCAGCGCCGTGAAGAAGATCGCCGGGATGTCGAGGAGGCCCAAACGAGACTCCACGAAGGCCAGCCCGTCGAGGCAGACCAGCAATGACGCGACGATGGCGAAGAAGCGGTCGCGGCGCAGCCGCAGCGCGATCAGGTACATCAGGCCGCAGAGCAGGCTGCCGGTCAGCACCGCGGTCATCCGCCAGCCCCATGTGTTGAAGCCGAGGATGGCGATCGACGGGGCCATCAACAGCTTGACCAGGGGGGGTTCGGGGTCGAAGTAGCTGATCGCCGGTGAGTGAAGATCGTCGGCGGCGTCGGTCGGGAAGTACACCTCGTCGAAGACCTGGCCGCACGCCTTGACGGTCTTCTTGCCGACGGGTACCTCCTCGCAGGCGCTGGAGGCGCTGTTGTAAGCGCTGCCGACCCCGAGGATCTGGACGGCCGGCACCGACGTCGCGTTGCCCCCCAGGAAGTTGGGCAGTATCGGGCTGCCCCAGCGGAGCAGGAAGGCGATCAGGGTCAGTGCCACGACCAGGGCCACGTCGACGCGGGTGAGGTCGAGGAAGCCACGCAGCCCGGCCCTGACCAGAGGACGATCGCCGGTCGCCGTGAGGACGGGCGCGACGGGCGGCGGTGCCCCCGCGGGCTCCTCGGCGGACGGCACCGGCGACGGGCTGCCGGCGGTTGCGTCCGGGGGCATCCCGGGCGGGGGCTCCTCGGTCATCGGCGCCGGTTCCTCCGCCGCGAGCGGTTCGGGTTCGGGCGGGTCTCGGGACCCTCGGCGCCCCGGTGCGGGGAGACCACCGCCTCGATCTGGCGCTGGAGCACGGCGGCTCCGGCCAGCGGGATCACCAGCTCGTCGTCGAATACGCAACGGCGGGTGAGCATGCGGCGGAGGCGGGCGGTGTCAGGGCGGCGGAGCTGGAGGACGAGGGCGTCGACACCGGCCAGGCCCTTGGGCGTCCGGGCCCGTCCCTGGACGGCCGCGGCGAGCTTCGCGATCCGAACCCGGCGGACCTCGACGAGATCGATGCGCAGGGTCACGGTCAGGTACCGGAAGACGAGCTTCCCGCCGTCGAACCGCACGTAGCTGAAGCGCTGCCGCATCCAGAGCGAGACGGCCAGCCCGAGGGTCAGCGCCGAGGAGATGAGCCAGACCTGCCCCGCCGCCACGTCCTTCCGGGACTCGAAGATGGCGGCCAGCACCACGCAGAGCACACCGACGGCCGTGAGTGAGTACCCATACCGGCGCCAGCGGTCACGGTCGTAGAGGTTCATGAAGCGCTGCTGCATCGATTTCGGCGCCGAGCATAACCGGGCGGGGCCTCGCGTCACCGGGAGCGATCGGCGACGCGAGCTCCGCGGCCTCGCCGGCCAGCTGCGCGTCCGGCCCGCCTGGGCGTTACGGCGCGTCCAGGGCCCGCTGGCGAACCAGGGCCACGGCCCCGAGCAGTTCCGCCCGATCTCCGAGCTCGCCGGCGAGCACCCGGACGGAGTCGGCGACGGCCGGCGCGGCGTGGCGGTCGATGGCCTCGCGGATGCCCGCCATCACCGGCTCACCGGCGGCACCCAGGCTCCCGTCCAGCACCACCGCGGCCGGGTCGAGCATGGTGCAGAGGTCGGCCAGCGGACGGCCGACGGTGCGGCCCAGGTCCGCGAAGAGGCGGCGCACGCCGGGGTCGCGGGCGGCCGCGAGGGAGAATACCTCGGACACGCTGAGCCGTTGCGCGTAAGCCCGCTCGACGAACTCGCGCACCGAGGGTCCGGTGACCCGGGCCAGGCATCCCCGCCCGCCGCAGAAGCAGAGCGGGCCGTCCTCCTGCTCGCGCACCTGGACATGGGCCAGCTCGCCCGCGAAACCCGACGCACCGCGGTGCAGCCGCCCCCCGAGGACCAGGCCTGCACCGATCCCCTTCCCGAGCATGACGTAGACGAAGCTGTCCAGCCCCCGCCCCACCCCGAAGACCGCCTCGCCCAGCGCACCCAGGTTGGCGTCGTTCTCCACCAGCATCGGGACGCCCATGCGCTCCCCGAGCGGTGCGGAGGGCCCGGAGCCGGGGCGGGGATGGGGCACGCTGAGCACCACCGCCGCCAGCCGCTCCCGGGACACCCCCGAATCGCGCAGGCACGCCAGGAGCAGGGTGGGGGCCGGCTCGAGCATGGCGCCGGGATCTGCGTCGCCGGTCGGCACGACCTCGCTCCGATCCGAGAGCGGGTCGCCGCCGACACTGGCGAGGCTGATGCGCAGGGCCCCGTGGCGGACGCTGACCAGGGCGATGACCCGGGGCGGGGCGACCAGCGCCACGTCCCGCGGCGGGCGGCCCGCCTGGCCCGGCCTGGGCGCGGTCTCGAACTCGGTCAGCAGCCCCTCCCGGAGCAGCTCGGCGACCGCTCCGGCGACGGTCGTGGGCGGCAGTCCGGCGAGCTCGGCCAGCTCGGCGCGGGTGAGCGACCCGGAGACCTCGAGGAGGGTCAGCAGGCGCTGGACGGTTCGGGTCCCGGCGGTGGGCTGGGCGTCCGGCATTCCCGGTATTCTAACCGATCCGTCCAAAGTATTCCATTATCCGGCCTGTGGTAGGGTCAGCGAGCCCACCTTCCTCGGACCAATTCATACGAATCAGTGAGAATAGCACCGACGCGACAGCCTCTCGGCCAGGCCTTCGCCTCCCTCCGTACCCCCTCCTTCCGCTGGTGGTTCGTCAGCCAGGTGCTCTCGTCATCAGGGACCATGACCCAGGGGGTTGCCCAGGCGTGGCTTGTCCTCAAGCTCACCGGGAGCGGCCTCGACCTCGGCCTGCTCGGCGCCTGCTACATGCTCCCCGTCCTGGCCGGGGGGCCGTGGGCCGGGGTGCTCGTGGACCGCTTCGACCGCCGCCGGCTGCTGATCGCGACCCAGAGCCTCTTCATCGTCGCCGCCGCCGTCATGGTCGCGCTCACCTGGACCGGCGCGGTCCGGGTCTGGATGCTCTTCGTCGTCGCCTTCGTGACCGGCGCCGTGAGCGCCCCGGACGGAGCCGCCCGCCAGGTCTACGTCCTGGACCTGGTGGGCGGCAGCAGGCTCGCCGGCGCCATCAGTCTCAACGAGGTCGTCCTCAACGTGTCGCGGGTGGTGGGACCGGCGGTGGGAGGGGTGTTCCTGGCCACGCTGGGCATCCCCGTCTGCTACCTCGCCAACGGGATCTCCTACATCCCGCCGCTGCTCGTCCTGCTGATCGTCCACCGGCACGCGGCCATGGTCCGGCGAGAGCTGACGGGTTCGAGCCGGTCGCTGCCGGCCGCCCCGGCCCGGCTCACGCGGCGCACCGCGCGCGGCGGGGTCCGCGCCGGGCTCGCCTACGTCTGGCGCACCCCGCTGCTCCGCACCGCGATCCTGATGGCGGCGGCCGCGGGGATGCTCTTCAACCTCGGCGTCGCCCTGCCCCTTCTGGCCACCCGGGTCTTCGCGCTGGGCGGTGGCGGGTATGGCCTCATGATGGCCGCCTTTGGGCTGGGCGGGATCCTGGGTGCCCTCCTGGCAGCCGTGGTGCGGGGACGCCCCGACGGCCGCGAGGTCCGCCTCCTGGCCACCCTGACCGGTCTCGCGATCCTGGGCAGCGCGCTCGCCCCGGGGATCGGCCTGGCGCTGGCCGGCCTGGTGGTCACCGGCTGCCTCTCGATCTGGTTCATCGCCCGTGCCAACACCCTGGTCCAGCTCCACTCCGACCCCGCCATGCGGGGACGGGTGATGGGCATCTGGACCATGGCGCTGCCGGGCGCGATGCTGGTGACCGGTCCGGCCACCGGGCTGGTCGCACAGACGCTGGGTGCCCGGGTCGGCTTCGGGCTTGCCGGAGCCGCCCTTCTGATGGCGACCGGGATCGGCTGGCGGGCGCTCGCGGAGCGGGCGCCCTCACCCGCCCCGGCAACCCGGCGGAGCCCGGCGCGCCCCGCTCACGAGGCGGGCGAGGGCTGATCGCCGCCCCTACGGGGCGATGGCCACCATCCGGTCGAGGGCCCGGCGCGCCTGCGACGCCACCGGCTCGGGAACGACGACCCGAGGCTCCATCCGCTCCAGGCAGGCCGCGATCTTCTCCAGGGTGATCTTCTTCATGTAGGGGCAGACCGCGTCCTCGGACGCCGGCAGGAAGCGCTTGCCCGGAGCCAGCAGATTCATCCTGTGAAGGATGCCCACCTCGGTCGCCACGATGAAGGTGGTGGCCGGCGACTCCACCGCCCTGCGGACCATCCCCTCGGTCGAGGCGACGACGCAGCTCGAGCCCTGGTAGTCGCCGTGGCCAAGGCGGTAGAGGGTCGCGGAGGTGCAGCCGCATTCGGGGTGCAGGAGCAGCTCGGCGTCGGGGTGGCGGCGGCGGGCCGTCTCCAGGTCGTCGGGATCGATGCCGGCGTGGACGTGGCACTCGCCCATCCAGACCTGCATCCGGCGCCCAGTCACCCTCTCCAGGTGGGCGCCCAGGAACATGTCGGGGCAGAAGAGGATCTCCCTCTCCTCGGGGATGGCACGGATCACCGCCTCGGCGTTGGACGAGGTGCAGCAGTAGTCGGATTCGGCCTTGACCTCGGCGGAGGTGTTCACGTAGGAGACCACCACCGCGCCCGGATGCTGGGACTTCCAGGCGCGCAACTGGTCGGCGGTGATGGTGTCGGCCAGCGAGCACCCCGCCTCCAGGTCGGGCAGCAGGACGGTCTTCTCCGGGGAGAGGATGGCGGCCGTCTCGGCCATGAAGTGGACCCCGCAGAAGACGATCACGTCGGCGTCCGTCCGGGCGGCCTGGCGCGACAGGTTGAGCGAATCACCGACGATGTCGGCGATGTCCTGCACCTCGGGGAGCTGGTAGTTGTGGGCGAGGATGACCGCGTTGCGCTCGCGACGCAGGCGTCCGATGCGGGCGGCGAGCTCGCTGGCGGTGGCGCTGGTGCCGGCGACGGCGACGGCCACGGAACGACCTCCAATACCTGCCCGGCGGACATCCGGGGATGATCTGTGACCGGGCCCCAGAGTTTAGGTCAGAATTACCTTATTAGTATAGCGCATCGCCCCCGGCGGGATGCAACACGCGGCGCTCGATGCTGATGTTGGAGGCCACGACGCCGTGCCGGTGCCCGGGCAGGTGCCGGCCTCAGTACCCGGCGACGCTGATGCGGCTGGCCCCGCCCTCGACGGAGAGCTCATAGCGGTCTGGGGCCGCCTCGTACCCCGGGGTGTCGCGGACGGTGCCGGCACCGCTCGACGGGAGGCGCCGGCCGTCCAGCGTGAGCCGGGAGAGCCCTCCGCTCACCCGAACCCGCACCGGCACACCCGCCGGGCGGCGGATGGTCACCCGGCTGGCACCCCCCCGGATGCGCAGGGGCACCGTGCCCACGGGGCGGGAGAGCTGGACGTCCACCTTGCTGGCACCGCCGTTCATGGTCATCTCGGAGAGGGCCAGGGCGGCGAGCTCCAGATCCATGTCAGCCGCACCTCCCCGGATGTCCAGCGCCCAGGGGATGGCCCCGCTCAGGGTGACCTGCCCGCGTCCCGTCCCCGGGTGCCAAAGCCCGGGGAACGCGAGGTTCACCGTCCCACCGCTCACCCGGATCCGCGGCGCGCGCCGCTCGAAACTGGCCCGGTACAGGTCGGGCATCTCGGGGTCGGCGCCGATCCGCATCCGGACCACGCTGGCGACCACCTCGAGGCGACCGGCGGTCACGTCGCCGAGCGGGGCGGAGAGGCGGCCCTCGGTCTCCGCGGTGGTGCCTCGATCGTTGGCTCGCATCTCGGTGGTGATCCGGCGCGTCATCTCGGCATTGCGCTCGGTGTAATCGACGAGGAAGGCGAGCTGGGCGTCGTCGTACCCGGCGTAGAGGTCCTCGACCTCGGAGCCGACGCCGGCGTACACCTCCCTCACCCGCTCCATCCCCTCCGGAACGAGCCGGGCGACCACCCGGCGCCGGTCGGCAGGGTCGGCCTCGCGGCGTAGCACCCCGGCGCGCTCCAAACGGTCGAGCACCCCGGTCACGGCGCCGGTGGTCAGACCCATGAGCTCGGCCAGCCGGCCGGCGGTCATCGGCCCCTCCAGGTCGAGGAGGTTGACGCAATGCAGGTCGGTGATCCCCAACCCGAGGCGGTCGGCGATCGTCTGGTTGTGGAGGACCGTCCAGGACACCTGGCGCCGGACGGCGACGACCAGCCGGCGGATCAGGGCGGTGCGACCGGGGGTTGACTCTGAGTTGGGCATCCGCTTAGTATACGACTTGCTTAGTTACTAAGATATAAGGCAGNNCCCCCCCGCCGGTTCAACCCATGGGTCGTGATGCTCGTCCTCTCCCTGGGGATGTTCATGACCCTGCTCGGCCTGACCAGCGGCGGAAGTCGCTCGAGAGTCCACTGCACAGCCATTGATTCGTGAAGGACAACCGGTATGAACGACGACGACCGCGACCGAGAGCTCTTCGGACTGCCCTACGCGATGCTCACCCACTGGTGGGGCTTCGGATCCCCCGTCGGCCTCGCCATCCTGCTGGTCGGTGCCGGCGGCTTCCTGGTCCTGCTGGCCGAGGCGATCACGCTGCCGCTGGGACTCTTCCGATGAGCGTCGGGACACGCAAGCGTTTCCAGCTCCCCGAGATGGAGGGTAGGGCAGCGCGCTGGTACGCGCGCAACCGCGGCTCGGCGAGCCAGATGGACCTCTGCCGTCAGGACGCGGCCCGGCTCAGCGCCGAACTCGACCCGGCTGCCGCGGTGCTCGAGGTGGCACCCGGCCCGGGATACCTCGCCGTGGAGATGGCGCGGTGGGGAAGGCTGCGCGTCACCGGGCTCGACATCAGCCACACCATGGTGGAGATCGCCACCGAGCATGCGCGGAAAGCGGGGGTGAGGGTGGAGTTTCTCCGGGGCGACGTCTCCGCACTGCCCTTCGCGACGGGCAGCTTCGACCTGGTCGTCTGCCAGGCGGCGTTCAAGAATTTCAAGCAGCCGCTGGAGGCCCTCAACGAGATTCACCGGGTCCTGCGCGCCGGCGGCAGAGCGGTGGTCGAGGACATGAACCGGGATGCCACCAACGCCGACGTCGCCGTCGAGGTGAGGGCGATGAAGCTCAGCCCCGTGAGCGGCTTCATGACCCGGCTGATCCTCTCCACGACCCTGCGCCGGCGGGCCTACTCCCCGGCCCGATTCCAGCGGCTGGTCGCCCAGAGCCTCTTCCGCACCTGCCGGATCGAGACCCGGGGGATCGGCCTCGAGGTGAGCCTCACCAAGGGACAGGAGGCGTGACCGCCGGCGGCCCACCCGCAGCCGTCCCGGGATCACGGCGGCCCCGCGCGACCACCCCCGGCGGCTCTGACGGCGCGGTGCGGGTGACCGGCCTGCGCAAGGCGTTCCCCTCCAAACGAGGGCGCGTGGAGGCGCTCCGTGGTGTGGACCTCTCGGTCGCCGTCGGCCAGATCTACGGCTTCCTGGGCCCCAACGGGGCCGGAAAGACGACCGCGCTGCGCATCCTCACCACCCTGCTCCGCGCCGATGCGGGTGAGGTGGTGGTCGCCGGTCTGGATGTTGGCGCTCATCCGGCGGCAGTGCGCCGGCGCATCGGATACGTCGGGCAGCGCGGCGGCGCCGACATCGAGGCGACCGGGCGGGAGAACCTGGTCCTGCAGGGCCGCCTCTCCGGGATGGGACGCCACGAGACGGAGCGCCGCGCCGATGAGCTGATCGAGCTGCTCGACCTCGCCCCCTTCTGCCGGCGCATCGCCCGCAGCTACTCGGGCGGACAGCGCCGCCGCCTCGAGGTGGCCCTCGGCATCGTCCACCGCCCCGACGTGCTCTTCCTCGACGAACCCACCCTGGGTCTCGACCCACAGAATCGCGCCAACCTCTGGGACCAGCTCCGAAGGCTCCGCGACACCGGGACAACCGTCCTGCTCACCACCCACTACCTGGATGAGGCGGATCAGCTCAGCGATCGTGTGGCCATCATCGACAACGGCCTGGTGGTCGCCGAGGGGACGCCGGAGGAGCTGCGGGGGCGCTATCCGGTTGGGGTCACCATCAGCCCGCGCCTGGGGTTCGCGGATCTGGCCGCGGTCGCCGCTGAGCTGGGACGCGAGCCGCTCGTCCGTGAGGCCCGGATCGAGGGCGAGACCATCCGGGTCGAGATCGACAGCGCCACCACCGGAATGGCGGCGATCTTTGATCTGCTGCGGGCCCGCGGTGTCGATGTCCTCGGGGTCTCCCTGCGCGAGCCCTCGCTGGACGACGTCTTCCTCCACGAGACCGGACGCTCCCTGCGCGACGCCGGTGACCCCGTGCCCAAGGAGGCGATCGCATCATGACCTTCCTGCTGCAAACCGCTCTGCTCGCCCGCCGGCGCATCCTGGAGACGCTCCGGCAGCCGATCTGGGTGTTCATGGGACTGAGCGTCCCGCTCATGTACCTGGCGCTCTTCGCGCCCTTGCTCAAGCCGCTGGCGGGCGGTCCGGGCTTTCCGGGCGGCAGCGTCCTGGACGTCTTCGTGCCCGGCATCCTGGCCCTGATGGCCTTCGGATCCGGGATGGGCGCCGGCTGGATCGTGATCGGGGAGCTGGAGTCCGGCGTCATCGAACGGCTGCGGGTCACCCCGGCGAGCCGGCTGGCCCTGGTGCTCGGGACGGTCCTCCGCGACGTGCTCATGTTCGTCGTCCCCGCGGCCCTGGTCCTGGTCGTCGCCACACCGTTCGGCTTCGACCCGCACTGGGCGGGGCTCGCCATCCTGCTCGGCCTCCTGGCCCTGCTCACCGCGGCGTGCTCGGCGGGGTCGGCGGCGCTCGGGATCACGCTCAAACAGATCGGCAGCCTGGCCGCCGTGGTCACCGGTCTCCAGCTCCCCCTCACCCTGCTCGCCGGCGTGCTCCTCCCGCTCTCACTGGGTCCGGGATGGCTGCAGGGATTGGCACACGCCAATCCGATGTACTACGCGGTCGAGGCGGCCCGCGACCTGGCCTCGGGAACTCTGGCCTCGGCGACCGTCGCCGAGGGTTTCGGCGTCATGGGCGCGGCCGCCCTGCTCGCGATCTGGTGGGGCACGCGCGCATACCGACGCGCCATGGCCTGAAGGGCAGGTGCCGAGCCTCACACGCTGGTCAGGTTCATCGCCCGCCATCGATCGGACCGCCTCTGGACTGACGCGCATTTCAGCGATACAGTGTCCGGCGGGGAGCGCGCGCACGGCGCGCTCAGTTGTGAGGAGAGCCACCCATGCAACGCACACCCGGTACGTCCGATGCTGCCCTGACACCGAAACCACCGGACAACCCCCTGGCCGATCCGGCGCCGCTGGGGCTTGCCGGATTCGGTCTCACAACCCTCATCCTGTCGGTTGTCAACGCCGGTTGGTTCGGCAACGCGGCGATCGTGCCCCTGACCGGGTCGACGCTCTCGATGGCCGTGGCGTTCGGGGGGCTGGGCCAGTTCGTGGCCGGCCTCTGGGCCTTCCGCCGGGGCAACACGTTCGCCGGCACCGCATTCTGCAGTTACGGCGCCTTCTGGCTCAGCTTCTTCCTGCTCGTCCAGGTCTACCTGGGCGGCATCATCAAGGGAGCGCCGAATGCCTGGCTGGGCTGGGTCGGGCTCTACCTCCTGGCCTGGGGCATCTTCACCGCCTACATGACCATCGCATCGCTGGGGGCGGCCAAGATGGTCACCGCCGTCTTCGTCCTGCTGACCCTGACCTTCGTGGTCCTCGCCCTCGGCTGGTTCACCGGCAATGTCGCGACCTTCGGCGCCAGCGCCGACGGCCTCATCAACCTCGGTGGATACCTCGGCCTCCTGACCGCCATCGCGGCGCTCTACACCTCCTTCGCCGACGTGGTCAACGCGACGTGGCGCAGGGCGGTGCTACCGACCGGGTCCCCCTTCGTCAGCTGACGGGGGCTTCGGCCCCGCCGGGGGATCGGGCGTGACCGGTCCCCCGGGTCGGGGGGCGGGCCCGGCAGCCCACCCGGCGCGGGCAAGCAAGAGGGAGGAGGCCGCACACCGCGACCTCCTCCCCCGCGACCGATGTGCCCGGTCGGCTACTCGGCCTTGCCGAAGGCCTGAATGTCCGCCTCCTCCTGCGCGGAGAGCTCGCGGGGCAGCTGCCCGCGCGACAGCTTCTCGCTCTGCACGTGGTGCTTGATCTGCTCCACCACCTCGGGATTGGCCAGGGTTGTGATATCGCCGACGTCGGTGAAGTTGGAGATGCCGGCGATGACCCGGCGCATGATCTTCCCGGAGCGTGTCTTGGGCATGTCCGAGACGATCCAGACGTTGGTGGGGCGCGCGATCTTGCCGATCTCGACCTCGATCGCCTTCACCACCTTCGCCTCCAGCTCCGCTGATGGCTTGAAGCCGGGCTTGAGCGAGATGTACATCTCGACCGCCTTGCCGCGCATGGCGTCGATGACGGGCACCGCGGCCGCCTCCGCAACCTCGTTGACGGTGATGGCCGCAGACTCCAGCTCCTTGGTTCCCAGCCGGTGGCCGGCAACGTTGATGACGTCGTCGACGCGCCCCAGGATCCGGAAGTAACCATCGGCCGCCTGAAGCGCGCCGTCACCGGCGAAGTACGGCCAGTCGTGCCAGTCCTTGCTCTTCAGGTCGTTGCAATACTTCCGGTAGTAGACCTCGACGAAGCGCTCCGGCTGTCCCCAGATGGTCTGCATGATCCCGGGCCAGGGGTTGCGGATGCAGATGTTGCCGGCCTTGCCGCTGCCCGGCTCGACCACCTTCCTCTCCTCGTCGAAGATCACCGGATAGATGCCGAGCGCGGCCGGTCCGCAGCTGCCCGGCTTCATCCCCTGGAGCCCGGGGAGGGTGGAGCCCAGGAAACCCCCGGTCTCGGTCTGCCACCAGGTGTCGACGATCACCGCCTCGCCCTTGCCCACCGAGGTGTGGTACCAGCGCCAGACGTCCGGCTCGATCGGCTCGCCCACCGTGGTCATGTGCTTGAAGCGGTAGTCGTACTTGGCCGGCTCGTCCGGCCCCAGCTTGCGCAGCATCCGGATCGAGGTCGGAGCGGTGTGGAAGATGGTGACCCCGAGACGCTCGGCGATACGCCACGGCCGGCCGGGGTCGGGATACGTGGGGACGCCCTCGTAGAGGACGGTGGTGGTGCCCAGCGCCAGCGGCCCGTACACGATGTACGAGTGCCCGGTGATCCAGCCGATGTCGGCCATGCACCAGTAGGTGTCGTCGGGGTGGATGTCCTGGTAGTACTTGGAGGTACCCGCCACGTAGGCCAGGTAGCCGCCGGTGGAGTGCTGGGCACCCTTGGGACGGCCGGTGGTGCCACTCGTGTACATCAGGAAGAGGGGGGCCTCCGCAGGCATCGAGGTCGGCGGCACGACGGCGCGCCGGTACTCGCCGATGACATCGTCGACGAAGACGTCGCGGCCCTCGACCATCGGCGTCGCGGACGCGTACTCGCCGGCATGGCGCCGGAAGACCAGCACCTTGTCGACCTCCTGGCCGAGCGACGCGGCCCGGGCCATGGCCTCGTCGGCCTTGACCTTGTGATCGACCAGGTCGCCGTTCCGGTAGTAGCCGTCGATGGTGACCAGGAACCGGCTCTGGGAGTCGGCGATCCGCTCCCCGCAGGCGGCGCCGCTGAAGCCGCCAAAGACCTCGGAGTGAATGACCCCGAGGCGGGCGCAGGCCAGCATCGCCACCGGAAGCTCGGGAACCATGGGCATGTGAAGGGTTATCCGGTCGCCCGCCTTGAGGCCGCAGAAGTCGCGGAGCAGGGCGGCGAACTCGTTGACCCGGCGGTACAGCTCACGGTAGGTGATGGTCTGGGTCAGCTCACCCTCGGGCTCGGGCACCCAGATCAGTGCCGCCTGATTGGCCCGCGTCTCGAGATGCCGGTCGACACAGTTGTAGCAGGCGTTGAGCCGGCCACCGACAAACCATTTCCAGAAGGGCGGCTCACTGCTGTCCAGGGTGGTGTGCCAGTACCGGTCCCAGCTCAGCAGGTCGGCGTACTCGCGAAAGCACTCCGGGAAGTTCTCCTCCCGAAAGCGGTCCAGGATCGCCGGATCGTGCGCGTTGGCCTGGCCGACGAAGCGCGGCGGAGGCTGGATGTACTCCTCCTCTCGCCAGTGCACCGCAATCTGGGCTTCCGATACCTCGAGCTCTTCCCCAATGGCCATGAATCGTCCTCCGCTGTTGCGGTGATCGGCGAAACGCGCCGTGCCGGACCCGTCCGGAGTCCTGAATCCATCTTGAAACGGGCTCCGTCCGCGGTCAAGCAGGAGCGGCCAGCGAGGACGCTTGGCTGGGCTCTCGCTCCCAGCTCACACCACGGTTCGCACCCGCAGGCTCGCCGTTGCCGGAGGGTGGAGGCTCCCCGCCGCCTCAGTGGTGGGCGATCGCCGCGGTGATGGCCGACACGGTCCCCGAAGGGTCGTCCACCCCGATCACCAGCTTGGCGTAGTGCTCGTCATGGAGCCGGATGGCGATCGCCCGGCTGGGGTCGTGGACATCCCAGAACGCCCATTCGCCGTGCTCAAGGAAGCGTCCCGCCGTGACCACTCCGGGCAGGTTGCTGCCCACCCTCAGCCCGTGGTAGATCCCGTGCGCCTCGGGAGGCGCGGCCTCCACTCCGGCGATGTGTTGGAGCGGCACCTCGAGCTGGCTCTTGAGGGCGAGAAACTTGTCAGCGCCCCGGATGTGGACGATGAGGTGGTCGGGGGTGATCTCGATGTCTGCCATGGGATCAGCATAGCCCCGCCGGAGCGCGTGGTCACGGCACGGCGGCGCCCACGATGCTGCGTCATGTATAGTTGACAGATGATCGGCTCGCCTCCTCCCCCCTACCACGCGTCGACGGCCCTCGCCGATGGCACGGTGAGGGTCGTGATGGAGGCGATCGACGCACTGCCCGTCGGGGATCGGCTGCTGGCGCTGCGGGCCATCGCCGGGCTGGTGGGGAGCCGCAGAGCGGGGACCGTGCTCGCGGCGCGAAGCCGGGGGATGAGCTGGGGCGAGATCGCGGACCGGCTCGGGACGTCCCGGCAGGCGGTGTGGAAGCGGTTCGGCCCCGAGGAGGTGGACACCACGATCCACGGTGGGAGGGCGCGGCAGTCATCGGCCGGCAACTGGCCCGCGCCGGCCGGGCACTCCCTGCGGACGTACTCCAGCTGCGCCTCATACAAGGCCGTGACCACCCGCCCGCCATCGGAGGTTGCCCCATGATCGACACCGTCACCGACGCCGGCTTCGAGGCCGACGTGATCGCCTCGACGCCCCCGATCCTGGTTGCGCTCGGAGCGTCCTGGTGCCCGCCCTGCCGGGCCATGGCCCCCGTGCTCACCCAGCTTGCGAGGGAGCGTGAGGGCAGCCTCCGGGTGGTCACCGTCGATTCCGACGCCAATCCCCAGATCGTCGACCGCTTCGGCGTGATGTCGGTCCCGACGCTCCTCCTCTTCTCGGGAGGCGAGCAGCTCCACCGCGTGGTGGGCTACACGGCCAAGCCGAAGCTTCTCCGCATCGTGGACGAGACGCTCGCGGGGCACGCCGCGGCTCGCTGACCGCTCCCCGTGGCGCCTTGCCCCGCCGACCCTCGGGCGGTGCGGTAAGTTCCCTCCGACTTGCCCGGACACCCAGATGGAGGACGCCGATGACCCTGCCGCCGACGGCCGAGGACCACCTTCGTGAGGACCATTACCGGCGCTTCCTGAAACCGTACGAGCATCTCGCCCGGCCGTTCGGGGCAGACGGCTTCGGCCGGCGGGCGGAGGGCTTTGCCCGCTTCTTCGGGACGCCCACCTTCCTCGTCGGCCAGACGGTGCTGGTGGCCTGCTGGATCGCCGTCAATGTCATGGCAGTGTTCCGTTGGGACCCGTATCCGTTCATCCTCCTGAACCTCATGTTCAGCCTGCAGGCCGCGTACGCAGCCCCGCTCATCCTGCTGGCCCAGACGCGCCAGGCCGACCGTGACAAGGCCCAGGCCGATGCCGACGCCCACCACCGCGAGACGGTCGCGGCGACGACGCTCAGGGGACAGCAGACGGCGCAGGAGAGCATCGAGCTGCTCCGGCGCCTCATCGACGAGAACACCCGGCTCACCCAGCAGGTCGAGGGGCTCACCGAGCAGATCCACGGCAAGCTGGTCGCGGCACCAGGGTGAGGGCCGGGGCCGCCCCGTCGCAGCCGGAGGCGCGCGAGCAGCGGCCGCTCTATCCTTCGCACCGATGGACCGACCGCTAGCGGGCAGGCTCGACGGCGAGCGCGAACCCACGACGCGCCCGACGCCCCGGCTCTCGGTGATCATCCCGACCCGCAATGAGGCGGAGAGCCTCGGGGCACTCTGGGTTCGACTCGAGACTGCCCTTGCCGGCATCGGTGCCGAGGTCTGCTTCGTCGATGACAGCGACGACGCGACCCCCTCCCGGCTGGCCGCCCTGCAGGCGGAGCACGCCGAGGTCCGCTGCCTGCTCCGGACGGGCGCCGAGCGAGCCGGGGGGCTGAGCACCGCGGTGGTTGCCGGTCTCCACATGGCACGCGGCGATCTCGTCTGCGTCATGGATGCGGACCTCCAACACCCCCCGGAGCTGATCCCCGAGATGCTCGCCGCCGCGGAGGCGGGCGCGGACCTGGTGGTGGCCAGCCGGTACGTCTCGGGGGGGAGCTCCGGCGGCCTGGCCGGGCTGGCCCGTCACCTGGTCAGCCGCGGCTCCGGCCTGGTCGCTCAGATCCTCTTCCAGGAGGCCCGCCAGAGCTCCGACCCGCTTTCGGGGTACTTCCTCTGCCGGCGCCGCCTCATCGACGGCATCGAGTTCCGCCCGGTCGGTTTCAAGATCCTCCTGGAGCTGCTGGTCTGCGTGCCGGGACTGCGGGTCGTCGACGTGCCCCTGCGCTTCGAGGCTCGGGCCGCCGGGACCAGCAAGGCCAGCGCCCGCCAGGGCGTCCTCTTCCTCCACCACCTTGCCTCCCTCTTCTTCCGCGTCGACGGCTCGGCGCGGATCTGGAAGTTTGGCCTGGTCGGTGTGTCCGGCCTCGGCCTCTTCCTGCCCGCCCTCTGGGCCCTGGCGGGACCGGGCCACCTGCCTCCGTTGCTCGCCTTCCTCCCCGCCTTCGCCCTGAGCTTCGCCTGGAACACGGTCTGGAACCGGGCATGGACGTTCGCCGATCAGCGCCGGCCGCAGCGCCCCGGCGGCGTCGGCGGTTTCCTCCCCCGAGCGTTCCTCGCCACCCTCCTGGTGACGTATCCGGCCTTTGCCCTGCTCTGTCTCACCAGCCTTCCGGTCATCGCCTCTGGCGCGCTGGCGGCCGGGGCGGGGATGGTGGCCAACGGCCTGGCCAACCGGCGGAGCACCCTCCTCGCGCCGACGATGTGGAGTCAGGTCGCGGTCGACACCGCGGTGCGGCAGGGGCTCAACCGGCTGGCCCAGGCGGTCTCGGCCGACCGCGCCATCGCCCTCCCTCCCGACGCGGCGATGACCAGCTCCACCGTCCCCTCCGAGCTGCTCGCACGGGTGCGCCAGAGCCGTCGGGGAGCGATCTGGACCGAGAGTGCCTCTCACCGTCCTCAGCGCCGCCGGGGCATCGACCTCACCTCGCATCTCCTGCTCCCGGTGGTCGACGCGGACCGGCTCACCGGCATCGTCGTCTGCGCAAGGCGTTCCACACGGCCGTTCGACGCCTCCGACCTGGAGGCCGGCCTGCACGCCGTGGGTGAGCTGGCCGACGCGCTCGCCCGTGCCGGTCTCGCGCTACCCATCGCCCACGACCCTCAGGCCTCCGAGACGGGCCGGGGTGAGCGGACGGGGGACGGTGCGACAGACGCGCCACTGACCGAGTGATCTCCGCCCGGCGCCTGACTATTGTCCTCGGCCCCTCCCCCGCCATTCCTGAGCGTGTTCGCCAGCGTACAGAGGGATCGGGGGCGGCGGGGTAGCATCAAGTGTTCCGGCACCAGGACCGCTTTTCCTGAGCCATTCCTGGAGGCCATACAAGGCCACTCCTGACAGCAAACGTTCGAGATCGGACAAGGTCCGGCCGGCCCGTTGGGTTGGTGCGGCCTTGGGGGTCGGAGCCGCCGCCGTCCTGATGAGCTTTGGCGGGCTGGCGGTTCTTGCAGCCACCACGGTGAGTCTGGGCACAGCCACATCCTTCGCGGTCCTGGCGGGCACCACGGTCACCAACACCGGCTCATCGACCATCTCCGGCGACTTGGGCGTCGACCCCGGTTCGGCGGTCGTCGGCGCCCCACTCGTCGAGGCGCCATACAGCACCTTCACCGCCGACAGCGTCGCGCTCGGGGCCAAGAACGATTTGACCACCGCGTACAACCAGGCGGCGACGGGGGAGGGCACGGCGACCCAGGTAGGTACTAACGTTGGAGACCTCACCGGTCTCACCCTGACCTCGGGCGTTTACCAGACGGGCACCATCCCGGGCACCCCGAATGATGGTGCGATGAGCCTCTCCGGCACGCTCACCCTGAACGGGACGGGCGTGTTCATCTTCCAAACAGGATCCAGCCTGACCATGGGGACGAGCAGCGTGGTGACCGGCACTGCCTCGCCGTGCGATGTGTTCTGGCAGGTGGGCAGCTCGGCCACGCTGGACGGTTCCAGCTTCACCGGGACGGTCATGGCCTCGACCTCGATCACCCTGGGCTCGGGGGTCACGGTACACGGACGGGTGTTGGCCGGCACCGGTGATGTCACCCTCATCGGCGACACCATCGACGCGTCAGCCTGCATCGACACCGCGTCCCTGCCGACCCCCACGACGGCAACCACGAGCTCAACGCCCTCCACGGGCGCCGGCGGGACCTCCCCCCTGATCGGGGCCGGAATCCTGGTGACCCTCGGCGGCCTGGCGCTGCTCGGAGCGGGCGTGACGACGGGCATCATTCGACGCCGGTACCCATCCATCTGACCGAGGTGTGATCCGGCGCCGTCCCCTGGTGGGGGATGGCGTCGGATCAGAGCGTGGCCCGCGGAGCCCGGAACCAGCCCTCGAGCTCGGCGATCCAGCGGACCCCCGGCGGCCCCATGCCGGCTCCCGGGACCCCGAGGCGCTGGAGCACGGTCCGGCGCGGGCCCATCCGGACGATTCGCCGGTGGGGCAGGCCGGCGAGCCGCTGGGCCTCCCGGAGCGCGTCCTCCTCGTCCTCGCAGTCGCGGTCCACCAGCCCGAGGGTCACCGCCTCGGTGCCGAGCCAGACCTCCCCCGTGGTCACCCGGGCAAGCCGCGCCTCATCCAGGCCGCGAGCGTCGGCCACGGCTCCCGTGAAGCGGTGAAAGATGGCGTCGACGAGCGCCTGCTCCTTGCCCCGGTCCTCCTTGGTGGGCTCTCGCCAGGGGGCGCCCAGATCCTTGAAGGGCCCCGTCTTGGTCACCTGCACGGACGCCCCGAGCCGGCGCAGCGCCTCGACCGCGACGGGTCGGATCGAGATCACTCCGATGGAGCCGACGATGGCGGAGGGGAAGGCCAGGATGCGACTGGCTCCGCAGGCGGCGAAGTAGGCACCCGACGCTCCCGTGCCGCGGATCCAGGCCACCACCGGCTTCTCGCGCGCCAGCCTGCGCACGCCGAGGTAGATGGCCTCGGACTCCGTCGCGCTGCCCCCAGGAGAATCGATCTCGAGGAGGACGGCCCTGACCCTCGCGGTGCGGCGGGCCACGCCGAGGGTCCGGAGGGTCTCGTCCGTCCTGACCGCCCCGCCGATCACTCCGCGCAGGCTGATGACCGCGATCCGCCGGCGGTCCGCAGAGGCTGCGAGACGGCTCACCCCGTGCCTTTCCTCAGACATCAGCGACGATCGTACTGGATGCGAGCGCGCGGCCCGGGTGGGGAGAGCGGCGGCCGTCGCGGACCCCCACGGATCAGCGCTCCGCGGTGCTGCGAGCCTCCTCGGCGGCACTCAATGTGGCAGCGGCGCCGGCGCCGGGGGCGCTTTTACCTTTTGGACTGGAGTTTGTGCGGGAGATCAGGGCCGCGCGCTCATCTTCAGGGAGCAGGTCGATTTTGTTGAGCACTTCGATGCGCGGCTTGGAGAGCGAGTCGAGTTCGCCGAGAACCTTTTCGACTTGCGCTTTCTGCTCGTCGCCGTAGGTGGAGGCGGCGTCGCGCACGTGGAGCAGAACTTCAGCCTGCGCCACTTCTTCAAGCGTGGCGCGGAAGCTGGT
>PLAK01000082.1 GCA_003134115.1 Candidatus Changshengia sp. | reverse complement strand
AACAACGTCGAGGCCGTCTGCCACTCGCCCGAGTAGTCGACCCTCGAACGCCGCTTGGACCGCCCCGGCAGCGGCCAGTTAGTCGGGCTTCTTCGAGTGATACGGCGGAATATCTGGATGATGCTCGATGATGTGGTCGAGCTTGGCGTGCAGCTCGGCGGTGCCGGCCTCGATGTGTCGCTTCACGAACCTCTCGATCGCCTTGCGCATCGGCGGGTAGAAGACGGTAGTGGCGATCGCCGCCAGGATCACCCATATCAACGTCGCGACCACGTCGCCGGGGATGCCGCCGGAGCCGCCGGCGGGCCACACCCAACGCTGCAGGAAGGTTGAGGCGATCATTCGGTCCCCTTGCTCAAGTGCTCGTGCAGCGCGGGGTGACGCAGCCGGTGCTGCTCCTTCAGCGCTGCGTGATCTTCCTTGTTCGTGTGCTTGTGGCACGTCTCGTAGTGCGTTCCCTCGACACG
This sequence comes from Candidatus Changshengia sp., assembly GCA_003134115.1. Lineage (GTDB taxonomy): Bacteria > Chloroflexota > Dormibacteria > Aeolococcales > Aeolococcaceae > Changshengia. The sequence continues at coordinate 11,653 of PLAK01000082.1, read as the reverse complement.
CCCGAGTCCGGCTTTGAGCGCGAGCCGCCAACAGTTCTGACACTTGTGGCGGTGATACATGCCGAGGATGCTGAGGAAGAAGCTCGCGAAGATGGTCTGTACCCCGAGTGCCAGGAGCACACAGGCTGGGACCACCAGGCGGATGGTGGCCCGAGGATCCAGGGCACCGAATCCCCTGGAAGCCCATCCGCCGAAGGCGACCGCCAAGAGGGCGACGCCCAAAGCGGTCATCAGTGTGCTCGCCAGGAGCCCAGTCTCCAACCGGACGTAGCGGTATGCGCGGGTCAGCAGAGGGTGCTCGGGATGCAGCCCCTCGCGCACCGCAAAGACCTTGGTGAAGGCGGCGAACACGATCACCTGGTATCCGACCAGACAAGCGAAGCCGGCCACCAGCAGCGTCCCCACGTCGAGCCCCAGGCCGCCCAGCCGGTACGGGCCCCTCGCCAGGACCGCCAGCCCTAGCGCGCCCACGGCAAAGAGCAGGCCGCCAGGGATCAGGAAGAGCCAGCGCGGGCTGTAGAGCAGCATGAAACGCAGGTGGCGCCAGCCGTCTCTCCAGGTGCGCAGATGAGGCGGCCTTGAGCGTCCGTCACGATACAGGGTGATCGGCACCTCGGTCACCCGCAGGTGATGCAGCGTCGCCTTCACAACCATCTCGCTGGCGAACTCCATGCCCGTGGAGGAGAGACCCAGCCCAAGGATGGCGTCACGCCGGAAGGCGCGAAGTCCACAGTGGAAGTCCCCCACCCGGCTGCCGAAGAAGACGCGACCGATCCAGCTCAACACTGGGTTGCCGATGAAGCGATGTGACCAGGGCATCGCGTCCCGCTCGATGCTGCCGCTGAAACGGTTACCCATGACCAGGTCGTAGCCGTCGCGGAGTCGCTCGACCAGCAGCGGGATGCTGGCGAAGTCGTAGCTCTGGTCCGCGTCACCCATCACGACGTACTCGCCGCGAGCGGCCGCGATCCCGGCGCGTAGCGCGCTGCCATAGCCGCGGGCCGAGACCCGGACAACCCGGGCTCGGCAACGGCGGGCAATCTCCACCGAACCGTCACTGCTGCCGTTGTCCGCCACCACCACCTCACCCCGCAATCCGGCGGACGTGATGGTTGACCAGGCCGATTGGATGCAGGCGGCGAGGGTCTCCGCCTCGTTGAGACAGGGGAGGACGACCGAGACCTCGATTGGCGGGGTCGTTCTCGGCTCAGGGGCATGCGGCACGGCCAGCGCGGCCACCACGGTCTCAGCCGACATGCCTGCGTGCAACCTCCAGCAATACGCCGTCCCATTCGCGGGGGACCGCCTGTCCCACGGAGATTCTTCCGCTCAGTCGACGCCCTCATGGGGCAGGGCATGGGATCGTTACAGCCCGCTCCTAGCTCGTGCGCCCACCCGGAGAGGCCGTGACCGGCGTCACCCGACTGTCACGACCGCCCGCAGCGCCCGTCGCGATCCGGCAAACTGAGCCACCCGATCCATCCCGGCACCTACTCTGACCAGCATGGCGAGGTCCTCTCCACGGGACCGCGCAGAGAGTGTCGGCCGCATGTCCGGGAGAGGTGACTTGCGATGCTGAGGCGTGGCTCAGCCGTGCTTCCGGCCGCCATCGCCGCGGCAGTTCTGCTCGCTTACGTTGTCCTCTGGCTGGGCGCCGGGGCAGCACAGATCGGGCGCAGCGACTTCACCTCCACTTATGTCGGGGCGACCCTCCTCCGCGAGGGTCAGGGCGGCTCGATGTACGACGAGACGCTGCAGGCTCCCCTCCACGCCGCTCTGATCGCGCCCGATCGGGAGGGCAACCTCCCGTTCGTCAACGCGCCGCTCGCAGCCGCGGTCGCGCTCCCGGTCAGCCTGCTCAGCCTCCAGGCCGCGTACCGGCTCTGGTCGCTCCTTCAATTGGCCCTGCTGGTGGGGGCGGTGGTGGTGGCCATCCGTGCCGCACCCGGCCGGCGCAGCCTGCCGCCGCTCACCCTGGTCGCGGTCGGGCTGGGCGCGCTCGCCTGCCTGGGCACCTTGGCCACCCTCCTCCTCGGTCAGTGGGACGGGCTCTCCGCCCTTGGGCTTGCAGTCGCATACGCCTGCCTGCGCGGGCGGCGGCCGGCGACCGCCGGCGCCGTCCTGGCGATGACCGCCCTGATCGCCAAGCCGCACCTCGCGCTCGGGCTCGCCGCCTTCGTGATCGGGATGCGCGACCGGCGCCTGCTCCTCGGCGCGGCCGGCGGGGTGGTCGCCTCGCTGCTGCTCTCCCTCCTGGTGGCGAGCCCGGCCGGGATCGCCGGTTTCGTCGGTGCCGCGATCCACTCCACGACGCGCTGGCAGCTCGCCAACATGGTCAGCCTGGTGGGGATCTCGGGTGCGATCGCCGGCAACGGCACCGCGTCCCACCTCCTGGCGGCGGTGGGGTCGGTGGTCGCCGTGGCCATCGCCGCGGCGCTCGGCTCCGCGGCGAGAAGCCGGCCGGCGCGGCTCGAGGCGGCCCTCGCCGGAGCGGCCGTGCTCTCCCTGCTCGCATCACCGCACGCCTACTGGGACGACCTCGCACTGCTCGTCCCCGCCCTGGCGTGGTCCTTCACGGCGTTGGCGGCACGACCCGGCGGCGCCGGCCGCCTGGGGGCCGGGGTCGTCGCGGCATGGATCGCCATCAGCGTGGCGGCTTTCGTGGACATCGCCAGCGATGCCGCCAGACCCTGGGGGGTCCTGACACCCTGGGTTCTGATCGGCGCCGCGGCTCTCGCCATCGCCACCTGCTACCGCGAGGGAGCCACGCCCCCCTCCGCGATCGTGGACGGGGACGCGCCGGAGGTGGGACCCCCGGCTGGGCTCGCCCCCGATGTCCGGCCGTTGTCCGTCCACCCCGCGTAGCTTCTGGGTCGTCGCTCCGGGAGGGCTGGGGGGCTGCGGAGAGGAGGCACGAGGGAGGAGGACGGGTCGTGGCCGAGATCGATTTCGCCGACGGTTTCGATACCCCGGAGCCACTGGCGTGGGGTCTTGCGCCGATCCAGCTGGGAACCGTGGCGGTGGGTGCCGTCCTCGCCTACCTCGCTCTCCACTCCCCTCTTCCCCGCCTCGTCGCCGTCCCGCTCGCGCTCCTCGCGGCGAGCTCCGGGCTGACCCTGGCGCTGGCACGGCGCGAGGGACGGACGCTGATCTCCTGGGCCGCCGCGGCGGCGCGCTACTGGACCCGACCACGTCGTGGTCTCCTCGTCGTCGTCCAGGCATCCGACCCGCCTGGTCCGGAGGGGGCACCCGGCTCCACCCGCCGGCAGCGGCCGCCGATCCTCGACGGGGAGGAGCCACTCCGGCCCTACCCGACCCGGCTGGCGTGGGCCAGCGGAGGCGAGGCGGAGACGTCCCGTCGCGTGCCCCTCGTGCTCCTCCCGGAGCCGCTCACCTCCTCGGGGGAGCGCGAACCCGAGGCCGTCCCGGCCGGGAATCGTCCCCTCCCGATCCTGGGCGTCGCCGACGCGGCGCTCCTCGAGGTGCCGGCCCCAGGTCCCGGATCGGCGTCGGCGAGCGAGACCAGGTCGTCGAACGGCGCGGACCCTGGCCGGGTGGGGATGGGCCCAACGCCGGCTCCCCGTGTCACCCGGCGACTCACCTTCTTCTCGCTGAGCGGTGGCTCCGGGCGGACCACCCTGGCCGTCGAGGTGGCGGGGCTGCTGGCAGGCCAGTCAGGCCGGGGGAACGCCTGGGGGATGCTGGTCCCGCCCCGCGTAGCTCTGGTCGACCTCGATCTGACCAGCCCCCGCGCCGCCATCCGTCTCGGGGTGCCCGCCCCGACCGAGTGGGGCCTGGAGGAGGCCGGTCCCGTGGAGCCAGAGGTCACGAGGCTCCTATCCGTCCACCGGAGCGGCCTGCTGCTGCTCCCCGGGCCCGCCCGCTTGCTCCCGGCCGGCTGCTCCGACCGGGCGGACGTCGTCCACCGTCTGTCCGCCGCCGTCGATGACCTGGAGAGGCGCGGGTGCGACACCATCGTTCTGGACGTCGCCGGCGATCTCAGCGCCCTCACCCAGTGGGCGCTGCAGAGCGCGCACGACATCTTCGTGGTCGTCACCCCGACCGCGGGTGGGGTGCACGACGCCTACCGGAGCACGGAGGCACTGCGCCGGCTCGGCCTGCGACGCCGGCTCCGCTACGTGGTCAACCGGGCCGGTGGCTCGCCCACGCTGGACGAGGCGATGCTCGACCTCGGTGGTGCGGTGGTCGCGGAGATCCCCGACGACCCCGACCTCGAACGGGCCGAGACGGACCACCGCCTGGTCGGCCTGGAGGGCCGTGGAGCGACCGCGGCGGCACTGCGAGCCCTGGCGGCGACCGTCGACGCGCGCTTCCTGGCCTCCCGCCACTCGGCCCCGGCACCCACCTCCCGGCGACTTCTCCGGCACCGGGCCGGCTAGCACCGCCTTGCCAAGACCCCGAACCGTCGCCACGGGGCTGCGCATCCGCATCGACGGCGATCGGGTGATCACCCCGGACGGCCTCCTGCTTGGCGTCCTCCTCTGCGACGAGGTGGACCTCCTCGCCTTCGAGCCATGGCGCCGGGAGGCGGCCGTCGACGCCCTGGAGGGGCTGCTGCGCAGTCTCTCCGCCGAGCTGGTCCTGACCGTGCGCGCGCGCCGCCATCGCCTCGCCGCGGCGCGGACCGGAGGGGAGGCCGGTGCTCTGACCAGCGCGCTCGACCTCCACTGGCGAGAGCGGCTGGGCGCAACCCCGACGCTTCACCGCCGGGTGGCGGCGTCGATCCGCCACCGCGATCCGGCCGGTCTCGAACGCGAGCTGGCATCCCTGAGCACCAGCCTGGCCGCGGCCGGCATCCTCGCCCGCCGGCTCGGCGACACCGAGCTGCGCGAGCATCTTCGTGACGCCGGCCTGGACATGCCCCACCTCGCCTGGGTCGACCAGCCCGAGCAGGCCTGGGTGGGCGAACGCCTGGCTCGGGTGGCCGTCCTCGACCGCCTGCCGGGAGGCCCCGTCGACGCCGGCTGGCTGGCGGCGCTCATCCGCGCCCCGGTGGAATGTGACATCGCCGTCCATCTCGCGCCGACCTCCGGACGGCTGGCGGCGGGGATGCTGAGCCGCCGGATGCGGCACCTCGGCGCGCACCAGCTTCTGGAGGCCGACCGCGGACTGGTCCCCGACGCCGCCGTCGAGACCGGCCTCGAGGCCGCGCGCCGCCTGCGCGATCGGCTGGCGCGCAACACCGGACGGCCGCTCCGCCTCTGGCTCACCGCGGTGGCTCTGGGGGACGATGCCGCGAGCCTGGAAACAGCCTGGGGCCATCTGCGCGGCGGCTTCGGGGCCAGCCTCGGGGGGTACCGCCCCGGCCACTTCGAGCACCTGAGCGGGGTCCTCGCCGCGGGGGGTCTGGGCCCGCCGCCCGGCCCCGGCAAGCTGGTCGACTCCCGCGCCGCCGCCAGCTGCGCTCCCTGGCTGCAAGCCTGCATCGACGATCCCGACGGCTACCGGATCGGGCGGATGGCCGACAGCGGCCTCCCGGTGAGCGTCGACCCCTTCCTCCAGTCCCACCACGCCAACGCCAACATCGGAATCTTCGCGGCCTCCGGGCAGGGCAAGAGCTTCCTGATCGGCGGGTTGCTGATCGAGGCCCACCGCCATGGGGTGGAGGCCATCGTGGTCGACCCGGAGGGCGAGTACCGAGGGCTGGTCGAGCGTCTCGGAGGGGTGTGGCTCGACCTGGTCACCGAGGCCGCGATCAACCCCTTTGACCTCGGCGAGGACGACGACGCGGCGGCGGTGGTCGTCGACGTCTGCGCGGTGCTCTGCGAGGGGATGAGCGAGCTCGAACGGGCAGCCGTCGAAGCCGCGGCGCACTCGGCTCAGGCCGCCGCCCGCGCCGCCGGTGAACGCGCCCGGTTGCGGCAGTGCCTCGGCGAATTGGATCAAGGTGCGCCCCGGGTGTCCCGTGTGCTGCGGCGCTTCCTGGATGGCGGGCTGGCCGGTTTCCTCGATCGCCCCACCGCGGCGGCCTGGACCCGCCCGCTGGTTGGCGTGGGGCATCGCGAGGTCCGGGAGGAGCTGATCCCGGTCACCACGCTCCTGCTGGGCCGGCTGCTCTGGGAGCTGGTCCGGCGGGCGCCCCGGCGCCGACACATCATCCTCGACGAGGCGGGGATGCTCACCTCGCACCCCGCTCTGCGCCGGCTCCTCTCCCAGCTCGCCCGGCGCTCCCGGAAGCACGGCAGCTCCCTGGTGGTGGCCACCCAGAACGTCCAGGACCTGCTCGGCACCGAGGAGGGGACGGTGGTCGCCAGCAACTGCGCGGTGGTGCTCTGCGGAGGCCACCGCGCGGTCGAGATCGCCGCCATGGACCGCGCCTTCGGTCTCACCGAGGACCAGCGGCGCCGGCTCGAACGGGCCCCCCGCGGCGAGTTCCTCCTGGTGTCCGGCGCCCGAAGGGGGATTGTCCAGGTCGACCTCCCGGAGGTCTATCGCGCCATGATCTGTGGGTGAGCACGAGACCCTCGGCGACGGCGCAGGATGGCGGCGAGCGGCCAAGAGACCCCTTGACACCAGGGACGGTCGGTACCAAGATGTGGGGGCTCCAGCCCGGGCGGACCCCAACATGTGGGATACTGTGGGGGACAGAGTACTCGGTGTGGCCGGGTCCGCCCGCCTGGAGCCGTCCTTCGTGGACGTGGGTTCCATCGCCGCGCCAGACAACTCAGCAAAGAGGACCACGCAGTGAGCACTTCCGCTTCCCCACCGCCGTCGGACCCATCCGCTGCTCCGGCCGCGATGGGCGGTGAGAGCCGGCGCGGCTCCCACCGCAACGGCAACGGAAAGCTGGAGGTGAGCACCAGCGGTCTGCGGATCGAACGCCGCTTCACCAAGGCCGGGATCCACCCCTACGACGAGGTGCGCTGGGAGCAGCGCACGGCGAGCATCGCCAACGAGAAGGGGGAGCTGGTCTTCGAGCAGAAGGACTGCGAGGTCCCCGCCTTCTGGTCCCAGATGGCGACCAACGTGGTGGTCTCCAAGTACTTCCGCGGCCCGCTGGGGACGCCGCGGCGGGAGGTGAGCGTCCGCCAGATGATCTCCCGAGTGGTCGACACCATCACCGCCTGGGGGCGCGAGGGCGGCTACTTCGCGACCGATGCCGACGCCGAGGCGTTCTCCGACGAGCTGTGCCACCTCATCCTCCACCAGAAGATGAGCTTCAACAGCCCGGTGTGGTTCAACCTCGGGGTTCCCGGCAGGACCCCCCAGGCCTCAGCGTGCTTCATCCAGAGTGTCGACGACTCCATGGAGTCCATCCTCAACCTGGCCAAGAGCGAGGGGATGCTCTTCAAGGGGGGGAGCGGCACCGGTTCCAACCTCTCCGCCATCCGCTCCTCCCAGGAGCAGCTGGCCGGAGGCGGTACGGCGAGCGGCCCGGTCTCCTTCATGAAGGGCTTCGACGCCTTCGCTGGGGTGATCAAGTCCGGCGGCACCACCCGCCGCGCGGCCAAGATGGTCATCCTCAACGCCGACCACCCCGACGTCGAGAGCTTCATCACCTGCAAGGTGACCGAGGAGCGCAAGGCGTGGGCGCTGATCGACGCCGGCTACGACGGCGCGTTCACCGGCGAGGCCTACGGCTCGGTCTTCTTCCAGAACTCCAACAACTCGGTGCGGGTCACCGACGAGTTCATGCGGGCGGTCGACGAGGACCGTGACTGGCACCTTCGGGCGGTCACCGACCCGAGCCGCATCTTCAAGACGGTCAAGGCTCGCGAACTGCTCCGCCTCATGGCCGAGTCGGCGTGGCAGTGCGGCGACCCGGGGATCCAGTACGACACCACCATCAACGACTGGCACACCTCGTCGAACAGCGGACGCATCAACGCCAGCAACCCGTGCTTCCCGGGCGAAACCCGGGTCCACACCACCGTTGGGCTGCTCCCGATCGCCGACCTGCACCGCCGCATGGCGGACGGCGAGGACATCCGGGTCTACACCCATCGAGCGACCGCCGCCAACCCAGGGCCCGGAGTGGTGGCCACTCGCCCGGTCGCCGTCATGCAGACGGGGACCAAGCCGCTGGTGCGCCTGATCTTCTCCAACGGCCAGGAGCTGCGTTGCACCCCCAACCACCGGTTCTGGACCACCAACCGCGGCTGGGTGGCAGCCGAGGACATCATTGGCACCGACCTCGTACTCCTCAACGACGCGCCCACCCCGGCGACGGATGCTGCCTGGGCGCTCCCCGTCAAGGTCGAGGCGCTGGCAACCTCCTGGAGCCGTGGCGGGACCAAGGTTCACCAGGCCGTCCCCGAGCGATGGAGCGCCGGTCTTGGCGAGCTCACCGGCCACCTGATCGGCGATGGCTGCCTGACCGAGGACCAGGCCGTCTGGGTGTATGGGGGTGATGACGTCCAGGATGGACTGGCCGACCGCCACGCGGAGCTGCTCCAGGAGTTGTTCGGCGGCCGCTCTCGTGCCGAGATGGACAACGGCACCACCCAGCTGAGGCTCGGCAGCGGCGCAGTCCGCGACCTCTTCCGCGGCCTCGGTGTCACAAGCGCGCGAGCTCACCAGAAGACGGTCCCAGAGGCGGTCTTCAACTCACCACCGGAGGTGCAGGCAGCCTTCCTGCGCGGTCTCTTCGGGGCTGACGGCTGCGTCTCGACCGTCGAGGGTGGAAAGGCAAGCCGGTATGTGGGTCTCGGCAGCCGCAGCCGTGACCTGCTCATGCAGGTCCAGCAGCTCCTCGAAGGATTTGGCATCCGTTCCCGGATCTATGACATCACGACCTGGAAGCCGCAACCCTTCCAGCACCGCCGCAAGAGCGGTGAGCTGGCGACGTATGCGGTCCGGCCAGGCTTCGATCTGCGCATCACCGGTTCGGACATGGTCCCCTTCGCCACCCTCGTCGGCTTCTCCACCCCGCGCAAACAGCGCCGGCTCGAGGACATCATCGGTACCGTCGGCCGCTACCAGACCAAGCCAACCACCCGGCTGGTCGCCTGCGTTCCCGGGGGATCGGATACCGTCTACAACCTCACTGAGCCGCTGCATCACTCGTACATCGTCAATGGCCTCGTGGTGGCCAACTGCTCCGAATACATGTTTCTCGACGACTCGGCGTGCAACCTGGCGTCGATCAACGTGCTCCGCTTCCTCAACGAGGACGGCAGCTTCGCCATCGACGACTACCGCCACGCGGTCCAGCTGACCGTCACCGCGCAGGAGATCGTCGTCAGCCCGGCCAGCTACCCCACCGAGAAGATCGGGAAGAACAGCGAGGCGTTCCGGCCGCTCGGGCTCGGCTACGCCAACCTGGGCGCGCTGCTGATGGCCAAGGGCATCCCCTACGACTCCCCGAAGGGCCGCGATCTCGCCGCCTGCCTGACCGCCATCCTCACCGGCGAGGGGTACGCCCAGTCGGCCCGGATCGCCCGCGAGGTGGGGCCCTTTGACGGCTACGCGGTCAACCGCCAGCCGATGCTCCGGGTCATGGCCAAGCACCGCGAGGCCGCCTACGCGATCCCCTCCTCCACCGTCGACGCCGATCTGCTCGCGGCCGCCCGGGCCACCTGGGACGAGGCTCACGAGCTGGGCGCGCGCCACGGCTACCGCAACGCCCAGATCTCTGTCATCGCGCCGACCGGCACGATCAGCTTCATGCTCGACTGCGACACCACCGGTGTCGAGCCGGACATCGCCCTCGTCAAGTACAAGAAGCTGGTCGGGGGCGGCATGCTCAAGATCGTCAACAACACCGTCCCGGCCGCCCTCAAGCACCTCGGCTACGGCGAGGGCGAGGTCGTCGACATCGTGGCGTTCATCGACGCCAACGACACCATCGAGGGCTCACCCAAGCTGCGCGACGACGACCTCCCGGTCTTCGACTGCGCCTTCACCCCGCGCAACGGCAAGCGCTCGATCGCCTGGCAGGGCCACGTCCGGATGATGGCGGCGGTCCAGCCGTTCGTCTCCGGAGCCATCTCCAAGACCGTCAACATGCCCAACGAGTCCACCGTCGAGGATGTCGAGAAGGCCTACATCGACGGTTGGAGAATGGGGCTCAAGGCACTCGCCATCTACCGCGACGGCAGCAAGCGCTCCCAGCCGCTCGCCACCTCGATGGACAAGACCACCGGCGAGAAGGTGCGGATCGTGGAGCGGCCACTGCGGCGCAAGCTCCCCGCCGAGCGCCAGGCGCTGACCCACCGCTTCGAGGTGGGAGGCCACGAGGGCTACATCACGGTCGGCCTCTACGAGGACGGCACCCCCGGCGAGATCTTCGTGAAGATGGCAAAGGAGGGGTCGACGGTCTCGGGGCTCACCGACTCCTTCGCGATCGCGGTCAGCTTCGCGCTCCAGTACGGGGTCCCGCTCGACTTCCTGGTCAACAAGTTTGCCCACATGCGCTTCGAACCACAGGGCTTCACCCGCAACCCGGAGATCCCGATCGCCAAGTCGATCGTCGACTACATCTTCCGGTGGCTGGGCTCACGGTTCCTGAGCGCCGAGAAGCAGACCGAGATCGGCATCATCCACCGCGATGCCGAGGAGACCGATACCACCCCCGCGGTCGAGGGCCCGGCCAACGCCGCCCAGGTGCTCATGTCACTCGGCCTCGATCCGATCTCACCGACCAGCACCTTCCAGAATCAGGCCGACGCGCCATCCTGCAGCGAGTGCGGATCCCTGATGGTCCGCTCCGGCTCCTGCTACAAGTGCCACAACTGCGGGGCGACATCCGGCTGCAGCTGATGAGCTGATTCGATTCCGATTCCGAGCGGCAGGGAGCCGTCCCGGCACTGGCTACACTAGCCGCCGAGATGACCCTGCCCGCAACCCCCGCCTCGCGCCCGCGGGGAGGGGCGGAGCTCGGTACCGGACCGCAGGTCGAGGCGGTGGAGCTGGTCCGGATCGCCATCCCCCTGGTGGCGCCGTTTCGCACCTCGTTCGGGGTGCAGACCGACCGCGACGTCCTCCTGATCCACCTCCTCGGCGAGGCCGGCGAGGGCTGGGGCGAGTGCGTGGCGATGGGCGAGCCGGGCTACTCGTCCGAGTACACGGAGGCGGCTGAGCAGCTGATCGGGCAGCACCTGCTGCCCCGGTTGCTGGCCCGGGAGCGGGTCAGCGCCGCCGAGCTGGGAGACGTGCTGGCGTCCGTCCGGGGGCACCGGATGGCCAAAGCCGCGCTGGAGATGGCCTGGCTGGACCTGGAGCTGCGGGTGGCGGGCAGGTCACTGGCCGAGCACCTGGGGGCGGTGCGCGCCGAGGTGGACTGCGGCGTCTCGGTGGGCATCACCGACACCACCGAGGAGCTGCTGGAGACGGTGGCCGGGTACGTGGACGAGGGGTACCGCCGCATCAAGCTCAAGATCGAGCCCGGCCTCGATATCGACCGGGTGCGGGCGGTGCGGGAGCGGTTCGGGCCCGCGATGCTGCTCCAGGTCGACGCCAACGCGGCGTACACCCTGGAGGATGCGGAGCACCTCGCCCGGCTCGATGAATTCGACCTGGTGCTGATCGAGCAGCCCCTGCCGGAGGAGCAGCTTCTGGGTCATGCGAAGCTGGCGCGGAGATTGCTGACGCCGATCTGCCTCGACGAGTCGATCGTCTCCGCGACGGTCGCCGCGGAGGCGATCGAGATGGGGGCGTGCAGCATCGTCAACATCAAGCCCGGTCGGGTCGG
>PLAK01000025.1 GCA_003134115.1 Candidatus Changshengia sp. | reverse complement strand
CGTCGTTGTTGAGCCGGGAGATGAGCGCCCCCGTCTGCGTGCGGGTAAAGAAGGCGATCGGCATCCGCTGGATGTGCGCGTACACCCGGGTCCGGAGGTCGTAGATGAGCCCCTGCGCGACGCGCGCCGAGCAGAGCTGCTCGCTGATCGACAGCGCCGCGTCCAGGACGGCCAGGCCGGCGATGACGAGCGCCAGGGTCACGATGAGGTGGGCGTTGTTGCCCAGGATGCCGTTGTCGATGATGGCCCGGTAGATGAGCGGGTTGGCCACCCCGATGGAGGAGTCGACGATGGTCAGCCCAAAGAAGAGGGCGAGGATCCCCCGGTACGGCTTGAGGCAACGCAGGATCCTGCGAAACGTACCCTTGGGAACCTTGGCGCCCACCACNNGACGCATCATCGGATCACCTCTCCCTCGCCGCGGCGGTCACCCGCCCGGACCGAGCCACGGTAGCTCAGGGCGGCGGCCGCACCATGCAGGGCAGAGGTTGGGCTGCTGCGGTCGGGGAACCTCACCCGGTCTCCGCGGGCGCCGGCTCCAGCGGCGCGGCGAACCCTTGGCGGGCCCTGACCGCGATCTCCTCGGCCAGTCGGGCGGTCGCGGGGATCTGCCGCGCGACCTCGTCGAGCCCGCGCCGTCCCCCGCAGAACGCCCAGCAATCGAGGACGAGCGGGCGGGTCCGCATCGCGGAGGCGAGGCGTGCCAGCTCCTGTGGCTCGGGCGTGAGGTGCCGGCGGTGGTGAGAGACCACCACGTCGACGAGCCTCAGGTCGCGGTCTCCCGCGGCCCACAGCAGGGAAGGCCAGCGACCAGCGCCGGGGACCATGCCCGGCACCCGTCCAGTCGACCATCCGCCGCGTCGTGGTCCGGGGCGGGGGGTCGCCACGGCCGATCCACCCTGCCGTCATCTGACATCCATTTCACAGAAGCGTGCGTGGCGTGACCCAGGTGATGGCCGGGTGACACGGAGGACGCGGGCTCTCAACGCTGCGATAGGAGGCTCTGATGCAGATGCACCATCCGCCGAGACCCATCTGCCCCATCAGGTGCAGGGGTCGTCCAACCCATCACCCACCCCTATCAGGGAGACGCAGAGCGGATCGCCGCCCGCGGCCTCCAGGAGCACCAGATCATGGAAAACGGTAAGACCTCTGAAAACCCCCGGCGCACCACGGTCAAGCGCGTGGTCCTGACCGTGGCCGTCGTGGTGGCGGGCACGGGGGCGATCCTCGGCGGCGCCTTCGCGACCTTCACCGACACCACCTCCGCCGCTCCCCAGGCGATCAGCTCTGGCAAGGTCGTCCTGTCCGTCGGACCGACCAACGACTCCGCGACCGGGGCCACCAACATCGCGCCCGGCGACAGCATCCCCCGTGAGGTCGACCTGAACTCGACGGCCGCCACTCTCAACGACGCCACCATCACGTTGGGGATCTCCGCCAGTCCGAGCTCCCTCCTCGACACCGACCAGACCAACGGCCTCCAGGTGCAGGTGCAGACCTGCTCGGTGGCGTGGGCCCGCGTCGCGGGACCACCTCCGACCTACAGCTGCCCTGGAATGACGACCATGGTTCTGGCGAGCACCCCGGTCAAGACGCTGGAGACCACTCCCGTCAGCCTGACCCCGCTCAACTCGCTGACTGCGGGCGGTCAGGACTACGTGGTGATGACCTACACCTTCCCGGCGGGGGCTCCGGGCAACATCGCCCTGGTTCCGACCCTCTGCAGCGGCACGGCGGGGACCACCTCGGCGACCGAGAACCTCGAGGGTTGCTCCTCGACACTGACCTACACCTTCACCGCAACGCAGCGGGTGGGCACAGGCAAGTAACCGAGCCAGAGCCGAGCGCTGAGGGGAGCGGTTCCGCCGCTCCCCTCGACGCGTTTCAGAGGCTGGAACGTCATGAAGGCTGAGGTGCCGCCGGAGGGGGGCGAGGTGGCCGAGAAGGGCCCCGTCCGGGTGGCCGTTTCGACCGCGACCGCCCCGATGAGGAGGGGTGCCCGCTACCTCACGTCCCGGGGACGCGTGGGCGTCGAAGCTCTCCTGCTCGTCTGTCTTGGCCTGGCCGTCCTGGCCGTCGTCGGTACGGCTTTGGACTGGTGCCGGCTGGATGTGGTGCTCAGTGGATCGATGGCGCCCACGCTGCGACCGGGCGACGTCGTCCTCGCCGTCTCCGAGCCGGACTCCGAGGTCTCCGCCGGCCAGGTGCTCGCCTTCCACCCCCCCTACGATCCGAGCATCGTGGTGGTCCACCGGATCATCCAGGTGGTCCATGACGGCAAGAAGGTGGAGATCCGAACCCAGGGTGACGACAACAACGCTCCCGACCAGTGGACGGCCGTGCTCGAGGGCACCTCGGCCTGGAGGGTGAGCTGGGTGCTCCCCTCCGCGGGCTACGTCGCCATCTGGGTCACCTACCCGTGGATCCACCTCCTGGCGTTGCTCCTCGTCATCGGGATCGTGGTCGGGGAAGTGCTCAGACGCGTCTGGCGCGCGGAGCCGAGATGATTCCTTTCGTCGGCAACCGGCGGAGAGTCTGGCTGCTGGCCGCGGGCGTGGCGGTCCTCGCGCTCGGACAGTGCGGGGGCGCCTTCGCGATGTTCACCGATTCGACCACAGCCGGGCCGGGGAGCTTCCAGACGGGGACGCTCCCGATCCCGGCTGGCCTCGCGGTCAGCAATGGCGGTTGCTCCGGCAGCCCGACCCAGACCAATGTCGCCAGCAGCTGGACCGGCTCCTCGGCCCTCGACGCGAGCGGCAACTATCTGGTCGCCGGCTACAGCGTTCTGCGCTCCCCCAGCTCCTCGGGCCCCTACAGCTCGGCGGGGACGGTGACCGGAAGCCCTCCCTCGACGACGTACACGGACACCAGCCCGTCCGGTGCAGCGGCCCCGCTTGCCTTCGTTGCCTCGGGTAGTGGGAGCAACGCCCTGAGCATCGACACCTCTACCTACGCCACCGCGACGGTGAATCTCGGCGGAGCTGTGGGGAAGGAGCCGAACGCACTGCAGGTGACCCCGGACGGAACCAAGCTGATCGCCGCGGAGGGCGCGGCGCACCAGGTGCAGATCATCTCCACCACAACTGGCGCGGTTGAGAGCACGGTGGCCATCCCCACGGTGAACGGCACGGCCTCCACGCCGGTGGCCGTGGCGGTGAGCCCGGACGGCAGCACCGCCTGGATCGTGGACGCGGCCAACGATCTGGTCTATCCCCTCAGGCTGGCCACCGCCACCCTGGGAGGCGCGATCACGGTGGGGGCCCAGGGCGACCCCAGCGCGGCGGTGGTGACGCCCAACGGGGTGCAGGTCTTTGTCGCCGACTATGGCTCCCACCAGGTGAGCGCGATCGACACCTCCACTGACGCCGTCACCACCATCGTGGTCGGAGGCACCACTGGAATCCCCATCGCGCTGGCGGTGACCCCCAACTCCGCTCACGTCTACGTGGCGGACGAGGGCAACAGCCAGATCGACGACATCACCACCTCCAGCGACACCGTGAGCGCGACCATCAAGGTGCCCAGCCTGACCGACAGCGACGGCTACGTGCCCAACGGTGGAGATCCCAACATCCTGGCGGTAACTCCGAACGGTGCCAAGGTCTACGTGGCCAGCTTCGGGGATGGGTTGGGCGGGTCGGTGGAGGACATCACCACCAGCAACGACGCGGTGGCAACGACCTTCGCGTTGCCACCCGGTGGCGTTCTCGGCCCCGCTGCGCCCAACGCCCTGGCTCTGACCCCCAACGGTTGTGAGCTCTACGTCAACGACTACGACAACAACAAGGTGGACCTGATCGACGTGAGCACCGACACTCTCGCCGCCTCCACCACAGCGGTCGGCCAGACCGGCGACCCGACCGGGATGGCGGTGACCCCGAACGGCGCGGCGGTGTACGTGGCCAACTTCTACGACCCCAGCGTGAGCGTCATCGCCACCAGCAGCTACACCGTGACCCGGACCGTCGGGATGGCGGGCGGTAGCGCTCCGTACGCGATCGCCGTCGCTCCGAGCACCTACTACTACGAGGTGGCCGGCACGCACGGGGGCTGGACGAGCGGCCCCAGCTCGCCGGCCGTGTACACGCTCGGCTGGAACGTCGGCGGCTGGCAGTGATGGGACGGCGCCGCCGCCGCGACTGAAACGCTCCTGGCGGGGGAGGGGGTCGCAGCCGTGCGCTTCCGGCACGCTGCCCGCGCATGACCGGCCCCGTTCAGGGAGAGCTCGCCCGCTCCTCGGATCCGCCTCCTCGTGCTCGAGTCTCGGCAGCGATCACCTCGAGGGTGCCGAGATCCCCGGCGAAAGGATTGTCGGGCCGCGGCCAGGGGACGACTAAGTCGGTGACCCCGAGCTCCTCGAAGCGGCCGACCGCGTCCCGGAAGGCCTCCGGCGAAGCGGTGACCCCGGAGATCCGCATCCCCACGCAGAGCAGGCGTCCCAGGGTCGCGGGATCGCGGCCCACCTCGGTGCAGGCGGCGTCGATGCGCCCCAGCTCGGCGGCGAGGCCCGGCAGCGCGCTGCCGACGCCGAGCGCGCTGCCATCCGGCGCCAGCGGACCCTCGGTCACCCAGGTGGTGCCGAAGCGCGCCGCCAGTCGCATCCCCCTGGGGCCTCCCGCCGCGACGGCGAAGGGCAGGCGGGGACGCTGCAGGCAGCCGGGGTGCATGCGGGCGCCGAATGCCTGGTAGTGGCGTCCGTCGTGGGTCGTGACCGGCTCGGTGAGCAGCTCGTCGAGGAGAGTCACGAATTCTTCGAAGCGATCAGCGCGCTCCCGGCGGCCCCAGGGCTCGCGACGCGTGGTGGTGGCGTCGAAGCCACTCCCACCCGCTCCGATCCCCAGGGTGAACCGGCCCGCGGAGATGTGGTCGAGCGTCATCAGCTCCCGGGCGAAGGGCACCGGGTGGCGGAAGTTGGGCGAAGCGACCAGGGTGCCGAGGCGGATTCTCGAGGTGATCGCGGCTGCAGCCGCCAGGGTGGGCACCGCCCCGAACCACGGAGCGTCCCGGAGCGACCTCCAGGCCAGATGGTCAAAGGTCCATGCATGGTCAAAGCCGAGCGCCTCGGCGTGCCTCCACGTCTGGCCCTGGTCGACCCAGCTCTCCGTCGGTAGGATCAGCACTCCGAACCGCATGAGGGCGGAGTCTCTCACCGTCCCGAACGTCCGGGCCAAGGTCGTCCGAGGGTCAGGGTCGGGTGATACGGTCCACGAACCGGGGTGAGCCCCTCCGGGCGCCCGGGCCGGCCCACGTGCCCACGATCCGGCTACTGGTGGTGACCACGCTCGAAATGCGGACGCCTGATATGGAAGTCTTTGTCAAGTGGGGCGAGGGCGGGAAGCGCCGCCGAGGTCAGGAAGCAGCGACGGTCATCACCCTGATATTCGCGGTTCAGCAGAGCCGGTGCCGCATGACAGTGATTCGTCGCCGAGCTGCCTCGGACTAGAAGCGCGGGTTGGTCACCGCATAGGCGCATCGAGGATTCTCGGCCTTGGGTGTCAACCTCGACGGCGCTCGCCGCCCTGCCCCGGATCATCACGCAGCGACCGCTGCGACGGGCTGAAGGGCCTGGCCGATCGCCCAGACGAAGCCGGCGAGCTCTCGGGCGACGGCGCTGATCGCCCGCTGCCGGCCGATCCGTCCCCCCAGATGGAGGTACTTGTGGTGCAGCCGCTGCTGGCAGCGCCAGCTGATCTCCACCACCTCCTTGGGCACCCCCTGCTGGCGCTGTTTCAGCGCTTCGCTGACCGCCGGCTGGAGCCGAGCGTGGTGGGCGGCCTCGCCCAGGACATGCCGGAGCAGCCGGTTGCCGGTCTTGGTGAGGTGGCCGCGACGGCGCGAGCCGCCGCTGGAGTGCTCGCTGGGCACCAGGCCGACGTAGGCCATGAAGGCGGGGGCGCTGCGGAAGCGGTGGAGATCACCCGCCTCGGCCACGATCGTCACCGCGGTGAGGAAGCCAATGCCGCGGACCGCCTGGAAGGCCCGGAGCAGTTCGACGTGGGGGCTGGTGGCGCCGCACTCGAGCAGGGCCGCGTCGAGGCGCCGGATCCGCTCGGTGGAGGCTCTGACGCATGCCAGGTAGTCATCGAAGGTGACCTGAGCGGCGCGATCGCGGAAGGTCAGCGTGTTGAGCCAGGCCTGGTGCTTGGCGGACCATGCCCGGCCCACCCTCGCCGGCGCGCTGACCCCCTGGCGGAGCAGGAACTTGCTGAGATGGTGCTTGGCTCGCAGCCCCTCGGTGCGGGCGTCGTCACGAACCCGGACCAGGTCGCGCAACGCCTCGTGCGCCTCATCCGGGACCCACACGGGGGTGAGATCTCCGCTGCGGAGAAGTCGGGCCAGCTGGACCGCATCACGCTGGTCCGTCTTGACCCGATCGCCCGGCCGGCGGGGGATCAGGGAGGGCGCCACCACCTTGTTCTCGACCCCCAGGCTGGTGAGCTGGCGGTGCAGGGGGTACCCGGTCGGGCCGGCCTCGTATGCAGTCCTCAGCTGGGCATCCCGGGAGAGCTTCTCGACCAGCCGCCGTACCGAGCTCGGGTCGTTGGGGATGTCTCCGTATTCGACGACCGAGCCGTCCGGCTCGGCCACCGCCACCGCGATCGTCTCCTTGCTCACATCCAGACCGACGTACCGGATAGGCTGGAACATGGGGCTGGCCTCCAACGATGTGGCTCTGCTCGGGGTGTGCTTCGTCCACCCGAGCAACCCACGATGCTCGTTGCGCCGGCCCTTTTTCAGGGCCGCGCAACTTCCATCCTGACTAGACTGTTACCATCATCTGGGAGTAAGTATCAAAAGAATGGAGGCGCCATGACTGCCCCCGCGATCACGGCCGAGCACCTGGCCCGCTCCTTCGGCCCCACCAAGGCCCTGGTGGACGTCAGCCTGGACGTGGCGGCGGGCAGCGTCTGTGCCCTGCTCGGGCGCAACGGCGCCGGCAAGACCACGACCGTCCGCATCCTGACCACGCTGCTCCCCGCCGACGGCGGGCGCGCCCATGTCGCGGGCTTCGACGTCGGCAGCCAGGCGGCCCTGGTGCGAACCAGGATCGGCGTGACCGGCCAGACCGCGACCATGGACGAGCTGCTGACCGGGGCGGAGAACCTCGAGACGATCGGGCGCTTCTGCCATCTCGGGGCGGCCACATCCCGCCGGCGCACACGGGAGCTGCTCGAGCAGTTTGACCTCGTCGGTGCGAGCAAACAGCTGGTCAAGCGCTACTCCGGGGGGATGAGGCGCCGCCTCGACCTCGCCGCCAGCCTGATCCACCATCCGGAGGTGCTCTTCCTGGACGAGCCCACGACTGGGCTGGACCCGGTTGGGCGCGCCGAGATGTGGACCTCCATCCGCAGCCTGGTGGCGGCGGGCACGACGGTGCTGCTGAC
>PLAK01000032.1 GCA_003134115.1 Candidatus Changshengia sp. | reverse complement strand
TCATGAAAGCGACGACGAGATCCTCATCGCCAAGGCGGGGGGCCAGGTCCTGCGCCTCGAGACAGGGGCGAAATTGCGTCCGGTGCCGACGGGCGGGGCAGGCATGGTGGTGGGGGTCAAAGTGGCCGCCGGGGACCGGGTCGTCAGTGCCGTCAGGGCCGAGGGGGAGTCGCTGCTTAACCTGCATACCTCAGGCCTGGCCCTGGCCGTCCCCCTCGACGAGTACCCCGCCAAGGGCCGCGGCGCCGGCGGCGTGCAGTCCGTCCTCGTCGACCGGCCGGCCAAGTCCCCGGCCGGCGAGCTGGCCCTCGTCGTTTGCCAGGGACCTGGCCGCGAGACGGACGTTTTCACGGACCGGGGCGGTGTGTACCACGCCGCCCACCAGGACAACCCTCAAGTCCGCCGGGCCACCAACTCCCGGGCCTTCCTGCCCCTGGGCCCGGGCGAGTCCCCTCGGGGACAGGTCCAGTGGGCGCTGCGATAGGGGCCTTGTCCCGGCGGCCCGGCATGTCGAGGACCGAGGAGACCTAACTCATGAAACACGTCCCAACCGGCGTGGTGGTCACGGTGATGTACCTGTCTGTGCCTTTGGGAACATACGGGTTACTGACCACCGTGGCCGGTGCCGCCTCGGCGCCGCACACGTTGCCCGTGGGCGCGGCGACAAGTTATCTGCTCGGCTACACGAAGTACGGGTCAACGGCCAAAAAGTGACCGGTGGCAACCTTTCCGGAGCCGACCAGTCAGTCTGGACCGACCAGGTGGAGATCCCTCTGGCTGAAGTAATCGGCGCTGAACTGACGACTTCGGACTAGCCTCCGAGACCCACGACGGGCGCAGCGACGATGGGCCGCATGTACGAGCTACCTACTGCTCCGCCGCGAAAGCGACCGACTCGTCGGGAGGAAAACCAAAGGCCCAGGCGGACATACCATTGTCAACGGCGAGGACGTGCCCGTTGATGGAAACCGTCCGGTCACTGAGGAGGAACGCTACCGTCTCGGCGATCTCTTCTGGCTCGCTGATCCGGTGCATCGGTGATAGGTCCTCGGCCGTGGCGGCAAACGAGGCCGGTTTCGGCTCATCTGCAGCTACTGGAGCGACAATATCGGTGCGCACCGGCCCAGGGGCTATTGCATTGCAGCGGATACCAAGGTGGCCGTACTCAGTACAGACATACCGCGTGAGCGACTCCATCCCTCCTTTTGCCGTATCGTACGCCCCGTAGCCTGGAAAGGCCCTCTGGCCGTGGATCGAAGACACGTTGATAATCGAACCGGCTACCCGATTGGCAAGAAAAGAGCACAACGCCTCACGGGTACCGAGCACCACCGCGGTCAGGTTGATGTCGAGCAGCTCGGTAACCACGTCAGGGCCCATGAGGTGAAGCGGGGCCAGCCTGACCACGGCGGCGTTGTTTACCCAGGCCCGGAGCTCGCCACGCTCCTCAGCGGCGCGGCGAGCAGTCCTCAGCACTTCGAGGTCCCGCACATCACCGGCCACGGCGACGCCGCCGATCTCCCCGACTGCCTTCTCCAGTAGGGCTCGGTTCCGCGCGATGCCGACTACCGTCCAACCAAGAGCCGCCAACGTTGTCGCTATCGCCCGTCCGATCCCGATCGACGCGCCTGTGACCACGGCAACACGTGACGTTGCCCCGTTTCTTTCCATCTCTGCCTCCCTACGAGTTCGTTGCCGCCTTGCCGGACCGACCCTCCGCGAGCACGACAACTGTCAACTGTCAACTGTAGATGGAGCGATGCCAATCTGCGAAATGGTCGGCTGCGTCCACCTCGGCCTAGGTCTACAGGCCGTGCATCACCATGCCCAGGACGGTGCGGACCTGGAGGGCGAGCTCCTTAGGCCCGGTACCGCGCAGCGGCCCGTCAACGAGAAGCGTGGCCAAGCCGTGGACGGCCGCCCACGGTCCGATCTCGGCACCTCTCCTTCGCTCGGACGGCAAGGCTCCGGTGGCCACCAGTTCGTCCAGGCAGCCGGCAAGCAGCTGGAAGGGGTCAAGGCCCGAGTCCCCGGAACCCTCCCCCGGAGCGATCGGCCGGAGCTCTAGGGGCACACCGAAAGCGGTGCGGAACCACCCTGGCTCGGCCAGCGCGAACTCGATGTACGCCTGGCCGGTTGCCTCAAGAGCTTCCCAGGCATGGCGTTTGCGGTCTCGCCTAGGAGGAAGCTCTGCCATTCGCTTTTCCATCCGGCGGGCAAGCTCGCTCATTGCGCGCTCGCAAACCGCCCACAGCAGGCTGTCACGGTCAGGGAAGTGCCGGTAGGCGGCGCTGTGGGAGACGCCGGCGGCCCGGTTGACCTCCCGGAGCACCACGGCCTCCGGGCCGCCTACTTGGGCGAGCCGCATACCGGCGGCAATCAGCTCCTCTCGCAGGTTGCCGTGGTGGTAGGTGTCCCGGCGCTCTTTACCCGAAAGGGTAGGCGTGACCTGTGGTTCCAACGGCGGCCGGCCACCGCCCTCGCGCCTCGGGTCGTAGACAGCGTCCACAGACCGGAAGCTACCAGGACCCCGACTCGAGCGGGTCTTGGGCCTGCAGGAGGGCGGGCGCAACCTCAGGCCACTCCGCCCACGATCACTGGCTCCTCCTGCCGAGGGAGCACCTCCGGAGGGACGTCAGAAAAGGATGGCGCGGGCGGCTGAGCCGGTAGAGCTGCGGCCGCGGCGCCGGCACCGACCGCGGCTACCGCGCCGGCAATGGCGCAGGCGACAGCGATGGCATGGATGAACGAAGATGAGGCTGCCCCGTGTACGAGCTGGCCGAGCCGTCCTTGCCCTCCGGTGGCCAGGTGCTGCGCCACGGCGTAGGCGGCGCCCACCGACTGGCCGGCCAGATCGCGCAGGCTCGCCGGCAGTGCCGCCGGCAGGTGTGCGCTTAGCCGGCCGGTGTACAGCGACCCGTAGACGCTGCCTATCACGGCTACGCCGAGAGTGCCCCCCAGCAGCCGAGTGGCGTCGTTCACGGCGGACCCGACGCCGGCTTTGTCTTTGGCGACGGCGCCCATGATCGACTCGGTCGCCGGGGCCATCGTGAGGCCAAGGCCCACCCCGTACAGGACCATCTGGGTGGCAATGACGGCGTAGCTGGTCGAGGTGGTGATCGTCAGGGCGACCCAGGCATAGAACCCGGTGACGAGGACCAGGCCCGTCGTGACCACCTGCTTGGTGCCGAAGCGGACAGCCAATTTGGTCCCGATGACCGAAGCGGCCCCTACGCACAACGCGACCGGAAGAAGGCGAACGCCCGTAGCGAGGGGCGAATAGGAACGGACGAACTGGAAGTACTGAGTTATCAGGAATATGAACCCGAACAGGGTGAACGCCGAGACAGTGACGGACCCCGAGGCGGCGCTGAACCGGGGGTTGGCGAATAGGGCGACGTCGAGCATGGGGCTGTGGTTGCGGCGTTCCCAGGAGACGAACCCAGCCAAGACGGCCGCCGCGACGATGAGACCGCCGAGACTGCGGACAGAGCCCCAGCTGGCGGCGGGGGCCTCGATGATGGTGTAGACGAGCACGCCCATGGCGACCGTGGAGGACCCGAAGCCACCCCAGTCCAGAGCTCCCGCCTTGGCGCTACGCGAGGTCGGGACGAAAAAAGCGACCAGGGCAGCAGCCAGCACAGCCACGGGCAGCATGGCCCAGAAGATGGCGGGCCAGCTGGAGCGCTCCAAGAGCCAACCGCCCACGACCGGGCCGAAGGCGATAGCAGCCCCGGCACTGGCGCCCCAGGCTCCTATGGCCTGAGCCCGTTCTGCCCGCCCCGTGAACACGTTGGTGATGAGCGAGAGCGTGGCCGGGAAGATCATGGCCGCGCCGAGGCCCATGACCGCCCTCGCCGCGATCAGCTCGCCGGGGCTGGCGGCCAACGCGCCGGCCGCGCTCGCCACGCCAAATGTCGCCAGCCCGGCCAGCAGAGCCCCTTTGCGGCCCCAGCGGTCCGAGAGGCTGCCTGAGGTGAGGACGAGGGCTGCGAACACGAGGTTGTAGGCGTCGACGACCCACTGCAACTGGGTGTCGGTGGCGTGCAGCTGGCGGACCAGCGCTGGCAACGCCACGTTGACGATCGTCGTGTCGAGGATGGGCGCTATCCCGCCCAGCACGAGGATCCAGATCAGCCGCCGGAGGGCGGGGTCGAGGCGGCTGTCCGACGGGGTGCTGGTGACCACGACATCCTCCACGATTAGATACGCTCGGTTTCTTGTCCAGAGTGTAGCATACTAGGAGACGGTGCGTATCCAAGTTTCAAGCTCCACGCCCCCGGCCCCCGCTCCCTCTCCGCGGCCGTCCGCTCCTCCGCCTATCGAGGGTGCGAGGCGCTCCCGGCGCCGAGGCGCAACCCTGGACGACGCCCTCCTCCGGGCGGCATGGGAGGAGCTGTCAGCCGTCGGCTACACGAAGCTGACCATGGAGGCGGTGGCGGCTCGGGCGGGGACGAGCAAGGCCGTCCTGTACCGGAGATGGCCCAACCGTGCCCACCTTGCCCTGGCGGCGTATCGACACCGCGTGGTCCCCGTGGCCGACCGCATCCCCGACACCGGGGATCTGCGCGAGGACGTGATGGCCGTGCTCCGCCACATGCGGCGCAACTCCGGGGAGATGAGCCCCGAGACGCTCCATGGGTTGCTGGCCGAGCTGCGCGTCATGCCGCCGGACCTCATGGAGCTGCTCCCCGGCGTGATGATGACCATCCTGCGCCGGGCCGCCGAGCGCGGCGAGGTCGACATCGAGAAGGTGACCCCACGGATCGCGGCGCTGCCCGGTGACCTTCAGCGCCACCAGGTCCTGGTCACGGGCCGACTCGGATCGGACGACTTCCTCGCCGAGATCGTCGATGAGATCTTTCTCCCCCTCGTGGTGATCCCATCACGCCGGTAGGCGTGGATGGCGTCCCGCGCTGGGGCGATGCGCCCCTATGGGAGGCGGCCGCCGAGAAGAGTGAGATCGCCAGGGCTGAGACGGTCGCCCGCTGACTTCGCCTGGTGCCAATAGGGGTAGAGGAGGGGCACGGCGCTGATCTCGTCAAGACGCGCCCGCGCCGCGCCATCGAGGTCCCATGTTGCCGAGGCAAGGTTGTCGGCGAGCTGCTCGCCGGTACGCGCACCGATCACGAGCGACGTCACGCCCGGCTTGCCGAGGAGATAGGCGAGCGCTGTCTGAGCCGAGCTGCGGCCGTGCTCGCGTGCCACCTCTCCCAGCGTCTCGATGATGTCGTACATCCGGGACATGTCGTAGATCGGAGGCTCGCTCCAATCGGTCGTGTGCCGGGCGTCGTTGGGACCGGTGCCATCACGCCGGTACTTGCCGGTGAGAAGGCCGCCGGCGAGCGGGCTCCACACGATGATGCCAAGCCCCTCGTCGATGGACAGGGGGACGAGCTCGTACTCGGCTTCCCGGTGCAAGAGGGTGTAATAAATCTGCTGGCTGACGTAGCGCTCGAGCCCGAGCCGCTCCGAGGTGCCGAGCGCCTTCATGACATGCCATGCCGAGTGGTTGGAACACCCGATGTAGCGGACCTTGCCATCATGCACAAGGGTGTCGAGCGCAGCCAGGGTTTCCTCGACGGGCGTCAGGCCGTCCCGCTCGTGCACCTGGTACAGGTCGATGTGGTCGGTGCGCAAGCGACGCAGGCTCGCTTCGCACGCTCGGATGAGGTGGTGGCGCGACAGCCCCGCGTCGTTTGGTCCGGTGCCCATGGCGAAACGCGCCTTCGTCGCCAGCAAGACGTCGTCTCGCCGGCCCTGGAGGATCTCGCCAAGGATCTCTTCCGAACGACCATCGGCGTACATGTCGGCGGTGTCGATGAGGTTGACTCCGGCCTCGAGCGCCTGGTCGACCAGGGCTCGCGCTTCACGGATGGCCACGCCTCCGAGGGCGGCGGCCGTCCCGGCGTCCCCGAAGGTCATCGTCCCCAGGGCGAGCTCGGATACTCGGAGGCCACTGCGCCCCAGCTGTCGGTACTCCACGCCAGCTCCTTCTCACTTGTCGGTCGCCTCGACCGGTGCGACCGGCCGAAAACCTCGCCAACCCTGGCGAGACCCCTCACGGGCGATTATGCCATGTCCCCGGGAGTGCCCCTATCCCGGTGCCCGCACCTTCCCGCCGGCAAGGAAGCGACGCACGTACTCGTCGTCGGGGTAGGCGGTGATCCCCGAGAAGGCGCGCACCGAGAGGACCTTCCCGGTTGCGTCGCGGGTGAAGCGAAACCGCTCTCCCTCACTCGTGTAGCCGTCGTGGGCGCGCACCAGCATCGCCGTATCCGGATCCTCGGCGACCAGCTCGCCGAGCACCTCCGTGGGGTCGTTCTCGGCGGTGGGAATTGCCAGCAGCCGCCTGCCGAAGCGGGCGATGTCGAAGGCGCCTGAGAGGGTGTTGAAGTGGCCCGTGAAGCTTCGCAGGTCGACGTCGTCCGCGTGGCTGAGACTGCTTTCGTCAGGGTGGGAGAGGTGCTCCAGAAGGCGGAAGATGCCGTCGCACAGCGGGCTCGCCGCGGCATCCGATGCGTTGCACAGCACGGAGATGACCAGTTGGTCCTTGGGGTCGCACCAGGTACGGGTGATGTGCCCCGGGTAGCCGCCGGAGTGTCCGATCAGGCGGCGGGCGCCGATGTCCATGAGCTGCAGACCGAGCCCGTACTGCTCCTGTGCGCGCGGTGCCCACCAACCGTGCTGCATACGGCGCTTGGCGTCATCGCTCAGGAGCCGAAGGTCCCCGAGGCAGTGGGCGCTGAAGTACAGGCAGAGGTCCTGAGCGGTGCTGGTGAAACCCGTCGCCGGGGCCATCGCCCTGGCAGCCACGTGGTCGATGGGGATCCGCTCCCGCCCGTCCTCGGCGCTGGTGTAGCCCATGGCGAAGGGGCGCCCTGGGCCGGCCGCGTCGAAGTCGGGGGCGGTGTCGGTCAGCCCGAGCCGGTCGATGATCGACCGCTGGACAAACTCGGCGTAGCTGCAGCCCGCCGCCTGCTCGATGACCCGGCCGAGCAGCGAGTAGGCGATGTTGGAGTAGTGGAAGCGGTCATTGGCGGGGTAGGGCGACTCGCTTCGCTCCACGAGTGCGAGCAACTCGTCGGTGTCGGGGAAGGGGTGCTGGAGCTGCCAGTAGTCGCCATCCGCGCCATCGCGGGTCATCCCCGAGCCGTGGTGGAGGAGGTCGGTGATGGTGCGGTCGCCGAGCCGGGACAGCCCGGCGGGAGAGGCCGGCAGGTACCGAACCAGAGGGTCGTCCAGGCGGAGCGACGGAGGGTCCGTCTCGGCGAGTTGGAGGATCGCCGTTGCCGTGAACGTCTTCGAGTGAGAGGCGATGTGGAAGGCGTGTCGAGTGCTGAGTACCTCGCCGGCGCCCACGTCCGCCATCCCGTGGGCGCCCGTCGCCACGATGGTCCCCTGATGGGCGATCGCGAACTGCACCCCGGGGATCCGGAGGGCGCGCTGGCGGTGCCCGAGCCATCCGCCGGCCCACGCCGCCACGTCCTCGACAAGCCCTCGGGTCATCGGCACGGGGGAAGTGTACCCAGCCGGCCTTCTGACCCCGTGCGGACTCGCACCTAAGGCAGGATCTCGATGTACCCGTCCGTTCCGTGCACGCGGATCCGCTGCCCATCCCGAATCAGCTGGGTGGCATGCTCCACCCCCACGACGGCCGGCAAGCCGTACTCCCGTGCGATCACCGCGCCATGGGTCATCAGGCCGCCCACCTCCGTGACCAGGCCCTTGATCGCGACGAACGCGGGTGTCCAGCTGGGGTCCGTGTAGGCGGTGACCAGGATGTCGCCCAGCTCCAGATCGGCCTCGGCCATGTCCAGGACGACGCGAGCCCGGCCCTCGATGGTCCCGGCAGAAACGGGCAAACCGACCAGGGCGCCGGCCGGGACATCAGCGCGCCGGTACGACCCGGCGACGACCTCGCCATCCGATGTGATGACCCGGGGCGGCGTGAGCGCCTGATACGACCTGAACGCGTCCTTGCGCTGCAGGATGAGCTGGTCATTCACCTGGTTCGCGCGCACCGCGTTGTGAAGCTCCTGGAACGTGAGGTAGAAGATGTCCTCCTTCTCACCCAGCACGTGGGCCTGCACGAGGCGCTCGGCCTCTTCCAGCAGGGCCAGCTTGTAAACGAAGTAGCGGCTGACCATGCCGTACTTCGGATACTCCCGGTACCCGATGAAGGTCCGGACCCGGTCGATCATCCGCTTGGCCTCTTCGGCCTTCCGCTCCCCGTCCGGCAGGGCCCGCAATCGCTCCAGCACTTCCCGTTCCTTCGTCCACGCCTCCTGACGCCCCTGCTCCAAGCGCCGCTCGCCGGCGCCCGGCTCGAGGTTCTTGATGTTGCCGAGGATCAGGGGAACGAGTGTGATGGGGCGCTCGCTCCAACGCGGCCTCGTGATGTCGATCTCGCCGACGCAGCGCATGCCGTACTTGTCGAGGAAGGCCCGGATGGCGTCCCGGGCTTCCCGCCCGCCCGCACGCTTGACCAGCTCGTCCAAGAAGTCCTCGTCCTCGACGTGCTGCAGAAGAGCCACCACCTCCGGATGCGGGCGGATCACGTCCGCGAGGTCCACGAGCGCCAGGCCCATCTCCGACGTGACGTTGTGGGGCACGGACTGCGTCAGCGTGTCGGCCGCGTTCTTCTCGCCCAGCCACGCCTCCAGGTGCTCGTTGAGCCACCAGGTGGCCTCCATCGCCGTCATGAACACCTGGTGGCTGTGCGGATCGAACAGGATCCGCTTCAGCTCCTGGATGTCCGCCAGAATGAAGTCGAGCAGCGCCGATCCGGACTTCGTCCGGATGTCGCGCTTCACGGTGGCGATGGAGGCCTGGCTG
>PLAK01000033.1 GCA_003134115.1 Candidatus Changshengia sp. | reverse complement strand
GCGCGATTGCATCTCGCGCCTGCGCAAGCCCCACTCGACGACGTGCCCCACCGGCCGCCTGCACCGTGACCGCGGAGCGCGTCGCCGCGTGACCAGCCGCCGAGCGGGCTGTAACATTCCCGCCCCGGGCGGCCACAGCCGTTCGTCGACCTCAACAATCTCAGACTGAGAAACCATGAGCTTCTGGCTGTCTGATCTGGAAGGGCTTGGTCTCCAAGCCGTCCTGTTCGGACTGGTCGGATACACCGCATTCCGAGTGGGCTGTGCACTGCTGCCCGACTCGGCCGATCTCCTGGAGCGGATCGGGTTCGTTGGCCTTGTCGGGGTCATGGGATGGCTTGCCCTGCTCCAGGTCCTCGGCCTGCTCGGCGTCCTCTGGCTCCCCGTCGTGATCGCCTGCCTGGCTGTCAGCGCCGGCGTGAGCCGGCTCT
This sequence comes from Candidatus Changshengia sp., assembly GCA_003134115.1. Classification (GTDB taxonomy): domain Bacteria; phylum Chloroflexota; class Dormibacteria; order Aeolococcales; family Aeolococcaceae; genus Changshengia. The sequence goes on along the minus strand of PLAK01000033.1, from coordinate 4,620 downwards.
TGCTCTCACCTCCCCGCAAGCTGCGATGGTCAGGATCCCCCGCACCCTGGGGAGTGGTGGCTGTCGCCGTCCCGGTGGCCGCGCTCGCAGTTGTCGAGACGCTATGGAGTCCGCCCTCCTTCACCTTCAGCTTTGACACCCTCCACTACCACATCGTCAACGCCGTCCAGTACCTGGACAGCGGCTCCATCAGGAGCCTGCCCTTCGCCCAGCCCGGCGACAACACCGGGGCAGCACCGGGCAACGGCAGCCTGCTCTTGCTCGCCGTCATGCTCCCGTTTCACACCGCGGCTCTCGTCGATCTGCCCAATCTCCTCTGCGCAGGTCTCCTGGTTGCCGTCACCGCGTTGCTCATGCGCGAGCTGGGACGGGGCGCCTGGACGGGAGTGGCCGCTGGACTCGTCGTCGTGACGACGGTCTGCTTCTTCCAGACCCAGATGCAATCGGCATATGACGACTCGCTCGCCCTTCTGGGTCTGATGTCCGCGATGGCGTTTGGCCTTCGCTCGGCCCGGACCGGTGAGCGCGCACCGCTGCTCTTGGCAGGAGCCAGCCTTGCCATCGCGATCGGAACCAAGGACGCCTACATCCTCCCGGGCGCGGTGGTGGCGGCGGTCCTGCTGTGGGCCAATCGCGCCTCGTGGAGCCCCGGCTGGATGCTCGCCTTCCTGGCCGCCATGCTGAGTCTCTCGCTCTGCTGGTATGTGCGCGACTGGGCCGTCACCGGTGATCCACTCTTCCCGCAGACAGTGCGGATCGGCCCCACGGTGCTCTTCGCGGGTCTCGATGGCACGGCCGCGGCGTTCTCAAACGTCGACCCTTCGTTGGCCGGGGTGTTTCTGGGCGGCGCAGGTGCAACGGTGACACAGTGGCTCGAATACGTCTTGATGAACTTCGGGATGGGTTTGGCAGCAGTCGCCATCAGCCCAGTGCTCGCGCTGTGGTCTCGGGGCAGGGCGCGCCTGGTCGCGACCGTCGCCGTTGGTTGCTCCATCGCCTATGGGATAACTCCTTTCACGGGGTCCGCGGCACCCTCCCAGCTCAACGCGGGGACACGCTTCCTCCTCCCGGCGGTGGCCTTCGGTGTCGTGGCTCTGAGCGCGGCGCTCACGGGGCGCTGGTTCAGGGTGTGGAGGGCAGTGGCGCTGGGCGTCGACGCCGCCCTCCTCATCGACGTGGGCGCCGTTACCGGCTTCATCAGCCCCGCCCTTTTGGTGGATGCAGCGATCGTGGCGGGATGCGTCCTCGCTGCCCTCTACTGGTGGCGGCCCTTGCGAGGGTTCGCTGGGCACCGAGCCGTCCGTGGCGGGGCGGCGGTCGCTCTCTTGGCCGTGACCATTCTTGTCACCGCACGGCTTCAACCGTCCGCCGGGCCGACACTGGTCGAGACGGCTCTGGACGCCGCTCGCGATCCGGGTTCACCTGTGGTGGTGATGGATGTCGGTGATGTCACGGCGCTGCACGGCCCCCGGCTCGACGTCAACATCGTCGCCGCCGGCCAGGGACCTGTGGGCGCAGAGCGCCCGATCCGCAGCGCCGCCCAGCTCACGAGCCGCATTGAAGCGCTTCACCCGGCCGCAGTGGTGGTCGGGCACGAGGGTCTGTTCGACGTCGTGCCGGCCGGCTGGGCTCCCCCCCCGACCTGGCGCCCGCTGGGGACCGAGGACGGTTCGGTCGTTTACGAACCCTGAGCACGGCGATCGGTCTCAGCCGGCGCCGAGCACCGGGCGCGTATCGTCTGAGCCATGCAGCAACGCACTCTCGGCCGCACTGGGATCCAGGTCAGCCCGCTCTGCCTCGGCGCCATGATGTTCGGCGCCTGGGGTAACAAGGATCACGAAGACTCGATCCGCATCATCCACCGCGCCCTCGACGCGGGGATCAACTTCGTGGACACCGCCGACGTCTACTCCCAGGGGGAGTCCGAGCAGATCGTCGGCAAGGCCCTCGCCGGGGGACGGCGGGACCAGGTCGTGCTCGCCACCAAGGTGCATGCCCAGATGGGCGACGACCCCAACGCTCAGGGCAACTCGCGGCGCTGGATCATCCGCGAGTGCGAGGCGAGCCTGCGCCGCCTGCAGACCGACTGGATCGACCTGTACCAGATCCACCGCCCCGACCCCACGTGCGACATCGACGAGACCCTGGGCGCGCTCACCGACCTGCAGCGTGCCGGCAAGATCCGCGCCTTCGGCAGCTCGACCTTCCCCCCGTCGCAGATCGTCGAGGCCCAGTGGGTCGCCGAGCGCCGGGGCCGGGAGCGCTTCGTCTGCGAGCAGCCGCCGTACTCGCTTCTCGTGCGCGGCGTCGAGACCGAGGTGCTGCCCGTCTGCCAGAAGTACGGCATGGGGGTCATCCCCTGGAGCCCGCTCGCGGGTGGGTTCCTCTCCGGCGCCTACCATCGCGACCAGGCGCCGACCAGTCTCCGGGCCAGCCGGATGCCAGACCGCTACGACCTGACGCTCCCCGTCAACCAACGCAAGATGGTTGCCGTCGATGCGCTGACCAAGGTTGCCGGCGAGGCGGGCATCAGCCTCATCCACCTCGCCCTCGCCTTCGTCATCAGCCACCCGGCGGTGACCGCGGCGATCATCGGGCCCCGCACCATGGAGCACCTGGAGAGCCAGCTCGGCGCCGCCGAGGTGACCCTCGACGCGGCCACCCTCGATCGCATCGACGCGATCGTGCCGCCGGGGACCAATCTCAACCCAGCCGACGCCGGCTGGGCTCCGCCCGAGATCACCGACAGCCGGTTGCGCCGCCGCTGACGGGCCACCGTCCCACCCACACTCCACCGATCACCACCTGAGCGACACATCGCCGGTGCAGCGTATCGGCGGTACCCTTGCGAAATGCGACCTCTCCGGTACTCCATCAACGTCACATTGGACGGGTGCTGCGATCATCGTGCCATCCCCGCGGACGAAGAGCTGCATCGTCACGCGGTTGAGAGCCTCGCGCAGGCCGATGCCCTGCTCTTTGGCCGGGTCACCTACGAGATGATGGAATCAGCGTGGCGGCTGCCGGCGCCGACGGGAGCGAGGCCCGATTGGATGGAAGGATTCGCCCACACGATCAACGCGGCAAGGAAGTACGTCGTGTCGAGCACCCTGGAGCAGGTCGATTGGAACGCGGAACTCGTGCGCGAGGATCTGGGCAAGGCGGTTCAGCAACTCAAGGCGGAGCAGGGCAAGGGACTGTTCGTGGGAGGTGTGATGCTCCCACTGGCATTGACCGAGCTGGGACTGATCGATGAGTACGAGTTCGTGGTGCATCCCAGGCTCGCGGGCCACGGGCCGACGTTGTTCGCGGGGCTATCGAAGCGTGTCGACTTGAAGCTGGTGAGCCGGCTGGAGTTCGGCTCGGGGGCAGTGGCGATGCGCTACGAGCCAAGAAGGTAGCCATCGGGCTTGCCGGCCCAACCCGGCCACATCATGGAGCCCTGGTTCGCGGTATCGGACGCCTGACCCTAAGCGATGGCGCGCGAGAACCTCCGTGCTCCGATCGCGACCCCGACGATTGCCAGCGCCGCCATGATCGCCAGTCCCTTCCACACGTCGGGTGAGCCGCCGTTGCCGTTGAAGACGTCGCGGGCGGCGGTGACGGCGTAGGAGAGGGGGTTGATCTTGCCGATGTCCTGGAGCCACTGGGGCGCCAGCTGCAGGGGCAGGAGCACGCCGCTCAGGAGCAGCAGGGGGAGCGAGAGCGTGAAGACCAGCGGCGCGTAGGAGTTCTCGTCCTTGAGGGCGAGGGCCGCTGCATAGGCGAGGGAGGACATCCCCAGCCCGATCAGGGCCACCAGGCCGAGCATCACCACCACGCCGACGAGAGTCGGCTTGAGGCCAAAGGGGATGGCCAGCAGCAGCAGGATCAGCGACTGGATGAGGAGGGTGAGGAGATCGCGGCCGGCGCGGCCGAGCAGCAGCGCCAGCCGGCTGACCGGGGTGACCCGGAAGCGCTCGATCACGCCCGAGCGCAGCTCGTCGATCAGACCGAAGCCGACGCCGCTCGCGCCGAAGAGGCCGAGCTGGATCAGCAGGCCGGGCACGAAGACGTTGTAGGCGCCGCCCGGCGGGAATCCGGGGATGTGCACCAGCGACTTGAGCAGGGGGGCGAAGAGGAGGAGGTAGAGCACCGGCTGGATGACGCCGATGATCACCCACGCCGGGTTGCCGATGAAGATGAGGAAGTAGCGGACAAACATCAGCCAGGTGTCGCGCAGCAGCTTCACGATCTGTACTCCATCTGGAACGCAATCGCCTCGGTCATGGCGCCGTCTCGCGCAGCGAGCGCCCGGTCTTGCGGAAAAACACGTCGTCAAGGCTGGGACGATGCAGCGAGAGCGTGGTCAGGGTCACGCCCGCACCGTCGAGGAGCCGGATGATCTGGGGCAGCGCGGTCTCGCCGGCATCGACGTAGAGGCGGAGATCACCGTCCTCCTCGGTCAGCTCCCGGATGAAGTCCTGTCCCTTGAGGACGTCCCGCGCCTTGTCGGTCGGGCCCTCGGGGCCCACCAGCACGATGTCGCCGGCGACCTCGCGCTTGAGCTCCTCGGGAGTGCCCTCGGCGACGATCTTCCCGTGGTCGATGATGGCGATGCGGTCGCAGAGCCGCTCCGCC
>PLAK01000027.1 GCA_003134115.1 Candidatus Changshengia sp. | reverse complement strand
TTAATGCGTCGGCCCGAGATGGTCACCGGGCTCAGCCGATCAGGCTTAGATAGGTGACCTGGGGAAGCGACGGCTTGAGGATCGTGACGCCCCCGTTTCCGTCGAGGAGCAGCAGCTCCCCGGTGGTGGTGGGGCTGATCGGCAGAGACGCGAGAAAGGAGGGGGCGTCCGGCTGGGTGGCGGCGGTGCGTATGGCGGTGACGAAGTTCCAGGACGCCGGCACACGCCATACGACGCCTCCCGTGTTTGGGTCCACGATCGCCACCTCGGGCTCATCCCCGGGGCCTAGGCTGTCAAGGAGAATGCGGTCGCCGGCGGCACTGATGGCGACCACCGTCGTCACCTGCTGGTCTCCAAGGCTGGTCACGGGTTGACCCCCGGGTAGTTCGACCACGACAGGTGGCTGGATCGACGAGTTGGCAGATAGGCGCGGCTCTTCGGCGATGACCTGACCGTCTGACGAGGCCACCGCCTGGCCGACAGTGCTCTGGACCTCTGGCTGATGGAAGACCAGGCCGCCGTTGGAGAGACGCAACGCCCAGATCGTGGATGAGGTGCCCCCGGTTCCGTCGACGGGCTCGTGGTAACGGGCCACCACCACGGTGTCCGTGGCAGGACTGCAGGCCAGGACCTGAGCGGTGTCGAGCTCGGCCGTCGCGGGCACACCGGCGGGGAGCGTATCGCCGGCGCCCACCACGGCCACCACCCGGCTCTCGCCGGCCGGCACGGTGGTGAAGCTCACCGTCACGCCACGGTTGGCAGCATCGACTGTCACGGAACAGACGCCGCTGTCGTCCGCCGCCCACAGCACGCCGTTGCCGGGCACACCTGATGTGGCTGCCAATGAGGCGACCGAGCCGACCAGCCGGCCAGTTTGATCGATGACTGACCCATCAGACAGCAGCGCCCGAGTTCCGTCCGGCGACACGGCCTGGATCGACGGAGCCGGGCCGGCCGCGGAAGCGGTCGGCAGCTGGAACCGGTATCGCAGACCGCCGGTCCAATCGAAGACATAGACAGTCGATGGCCCTCCCTTGTCGCTGCCCCCTCCCCCGAGGGATGCGGTGCAAGATGAGGTGCCACATGAGCTGCTGACGGTGGGAGGAGACGTCACGGTTCCCTGAAACCACACGAAGTCGCCGTTCGATCCGGCCGGCATCACCGCGGGCCCAGTGGCCTCGATCGTTCCTCCACCAGATGATTGGTCGATGGGCACCCCGTGTGGTGGGAGGGTCACGATGACGGCGGCCGCTACGGCACCCGCGACCAGAACAAAGCTGGCCATCCCGATGACCCGCTGGCGTGTGCGGACCCTGCGAGGCCTGCTCACGAGGGTGTCGGCGACGCGCCCCGGGAGGCTCGGATCCATGTCGGATTCTCCGTAGGCGCTACGAAGCAACTTCGCAACGTCAAGGGGATCGGTTCTCATTGCCGACCCTTCTCCTTTGGGCCCAGAGCCTTACGAAGGCGATTGACTGCGCGATGTGACCGCGACTTCACCGCCTCGTCAGAAAGGCCGAGCGTGCGCGCCACGTCGTCAACGCTCAGATCGAGGTAGTAGCGCAACAGGAGAACCAAACGGTCATCGAGTTTCAGGGAAGCCATTGCCCGCCGGACATCAAGGGCACCGTCGGGATCACCGCGCTCAACGGGCGCGTCAACCCCGGACCCAAGGGGAAGCAGCTGCCGCCACCGTCCCCAGCCTCCGCGTTTCAAGTTGCGACACTCGTTCGCCACAATGCCGAGGAACCATGGCCGCAATGGCGTGCCATCACGGAGCTGGTGGAGCTTCCGCCACGCCTTCAGGGAGGCATCCTGCACGGCATCCTCGGCCGCGGTGCGAGAGCCGAGCATGGCGAAGGCGAGGCCATAGGCGTGTGGCAGGGCGTGGCCGAGTAGCCGTGCGAAAGCCTCTTCGTCGCCGGCACGCGCTTGGACCACGAGTCCGGCTGCCACCGACGTCACGTTGTCTCCTTCGGGCTGTAGGACCACCTGCCCTATATACGCCGCCTCAACGCGGTTCGGTTGCAGCTGGGGGCAAGGTACGCCGCGTGGTACTAAGCGGTGCGCCTTTCGCATCCCCCGCCACCGCCCTTCCCTCGGCCCCCGCTGCCGCTCGCCAGCTGGCGGGTCTCTGACCGCTACATCGCGCCTGAGCCGTGCTCCAAGGGATCGATGCGACCCCTGGCCTGCAGATGCGGCGGTGATAGAGGACTTGCTTCGCTGACCGTGGCCCTGAGCAGCACTTGCTTCGCCCCTTCGCGGACCCGACCGAGTCCTGTCCGATCCAAAGCAAGTGCTGCAGGCGAATTCAAAACTGACCGTCAGCTGACCCGCTGGTNNCCATCGAGCCGAGGTTCCCGGAGCTCGACGACGCCGACAGCTGCTTGTACGTGGGCGATGTTGACGCATGGGAAGCCACGGATGTCGAGGCAGCGGCAGAGGAGGCGGGAAGACCCGAGGCGAGCGCAGTGGTCGCGGCCACCAAGCCAGAGAGGGCGACCCAGCCGAGGCGCACAAGTCGCCCCCGCGCACCGCTGAGACGGTATGGACGGCCGTCCTCGCCCTGGTTCGACGTATCCGGGCGCATGGCTCACTGCCTCGCTGTCGCAAGTTGGCGGCAGGTACCACCGTCCGGCTTTCGCCGCGGGCCCGTCTACCTGTGGGTAACCATGGCAAATCCGCAAGGGGGTTTTGGATCCCCAAAGTAGGTGATCCCCGTTTCAGGCATCCGTATCCCTTAACAGCAGTGGCGCCCTCTTTGCGGGCAGTCCCACCGAACCTGGGGGGGATGGATGGGCCGTTCGGCCCTACAGAGACGGCCGTTCAACCACCATTCGAGCCAGCCCCCTCTCCCCCCCCTCGGCACCCCGGCTCGCCCCTCATGGTGCCCGCGACAGAGACCTCACCGGCGATAGAGAGCTTGCTTCTGTAACCGTGGTCCAGAGCAGCACTTGCTTCTGCACCTCGGGTCCCCGACCGGGCCCGGCCAACACCAAAGCAAGTGCTCCAGCCGAATTCAAAACCGACCGTCAGCTGACCCGCTGGTCGGGGCGCCCAGACTCGAACCGGGGACCTCTTGCTCCCAAAGCAAGCTCCTGAGACATTCGTCGCTCGCATAGGCCTTCTTGAATTCGCCTGGTCCGCTTGCTTCGCCATCCGTGCTTCAGGTCAGCACTTGCTTCAAGGGTCAGGAGCAGTTCCGGAAGCAATGAAGCCCTCGTCGAGCGGCAGCCGGAAGGCTCGTCCCATAGCTCGCCGCCGCCGGTTCCGCTGTTATCGGTGCGTCCGGGTGCGCAGCCGACGACGCTGACGAGCACGACGGGCAGGCCGCGGTCACGGAACGCCTCGGCAAGCCGTCCGGCGCGGGCGGCGGTCTCGGGCACGGGTTCGGGTGCGGAGGACCGGAAAAGGGTTCGGACGCCCCTTTGGTCAGCGATTACCGGATTTCGTAGGTGCCGTCGAGCCGGGCGCGTGCGATCACGTGTTCGGTCATGGCGTGGACGACATCAGTCAGGGTGAACGTGTCGGGCAGCTCGGGCTGGTAGTCCAAGGCGAAGAGTTGGAAGACGTAGGAGTGTGGTCCGTGCGAGCGGAGGGGCATGGGGCCGGCCCAGCCGCGGTGGCCGAGGGCGCCCTTGCCGTGTTTGAGCCCGCGGATCGGGCTGCGGTGGGCGAGGCCGTTCTCCGGAATGCCTCTTAGGGATGGGTCGATGCCGACCGTGAGTGCATGGGTGGCGGGTTTCCCCAAGGGGGCGTCGGCGTCTTGCACGATGAGCACGAGTTCCGCGGTGTCGGCCGGTGGTCGTGTCCAGGCGAGGGCGGGTGAAATGTTGGCGCCGAAGAGGCGGCCGCGGTGTCGCTCGGGGATGGGAGTGCCGTGTTTGAAGGCAAGGCTGGTGAGGGTGAAGTTCTCGGGTGCTTGCAGGTCGGGACGCGCCCAGACCAGCGTGTGGTGACCGGCGCGTCGGTTGCGCAATGCGTGACCGAGGGGGTTTGCGGGCATGGTCTTGGTTCCTTCTCTATGCCTGGCGAGTGGGGAGGCCAGGGTTGCGGAGTCTGCGGTCGAAGACTGAGAGGGCCACGGCGACGATGCTCACGCCGATCATGATCAGGCCGATGAGGTGGACGCCGCTGTCGCTGACGCTGTTGTGGAAGACGATGCCGGTGATGGCGGAGGAGGCGATNNAGTGCGACGCCGAAGGCCAGGGTGATCAGAACGATCCAAATGATGTTGGTGTCCGAGGCCAGGAACAGCACGCCAGCGGACCCCACCAGGCTGGCCAGCGCGGCGACGATAACAGGGCCGCGAATGAGGTTGCGCCTGGAGATCGGTACGGCGACAACGCCGGAGATCACGCTCATCGGCAGCAGGAGCAATCCGGCGCCGAGCGCGGACATATGGCGACCGGCCTCCAACCATTGGGTGATGCCGTAAAGGACGACATACACGCACAGGGCGACCAAGGCGTAGCGCAGGTACGTCCGGGTCAGCGCCGCATTGCGGACGAGCAGCCGCACGTCGACGAACGGGTGCTTGGCGCGCAGTTCCCACAGGGTCAGGGCGACGAACAGAACCACGGCCGCGCCCAGCATGGTCCAGTTCGGTTCCGGGAGTGAGAACAGGAACGCGAGCAGAGCGGTCATCGCCAGGGCGAAGCCAATGATGCCGGTCAGGTCGATGCGGGAGAGAACGTCGCGGGCGTTTTTCGGCGTCTGCTGTGCGGGATCGCGTGGGATCCAGATCAGCGCTGCGGCCAGGGCGATGAGCGCCACGGGAACGTTCACGAAGAACACCCAGCGCCACCCGGCAGCCTCGACGAGCACTCCGCCGATCGGCAGGCCAAGGGAGGCGGTCGCGATGCCGGCGATCAGCAGGCCGCCCAGCACGCCCCCGGGCGGTTTTTCCATCCCGGCAGCTTTGGCGCGGCGCTGGATCAGCATCATCGCCGCCGGATAGGGGCAGGAACTGCCCAACCCGATCAGCACCCGGGCGATCAGCAGCATGAGGAGGTTCTGCGCCACCCCGCCGAGGACACCGCCGAGCACCACCAGGACGATCCCGACGAGGAAGACGCGGCGGGCACCGAAGACCTCCGCGACTTTCCCTGCCGTGGGCTGGGCGATCGCACTGGCCAGGTACAGGGCGGTGACCAGGGAGGCGGTCTGCCCGACCGAGACGTGCAGGCCGGTCGCGATCGGCACGAGCGCGGTGGCGATCATGGAAGTGTTGACCGAGTTCAAGGCCGCCCCGATGAACAGCGGGGTGGTAAACCGCCACGAGAACGGCTTGCCCCTCACGGTCGATTCGTCGGCCGGGACAGCGGATGTCATGGGGCGCTCCGATCGAGCCGCATCAGCGATCTGGGTTTCCTCGGTACTTAGGTATACTAAAGGCCAACTTTTAGGTATACTAACGACCCATGGAGACAAATGCAAGCCGCGAACAATCCGGCGCCGCCGACGAGGCCGGCCTCGGCGGCCAAGTACGATCAGCGGTCGCTCGGCTCTACCGCCGGTTCCGTAGCGAACGGCCAGAAGGCACCCTCGGAGACACGGCGCTCGACGTCCTCTCCTGGCTGCAGAGGAACGGCCCGCACACCCTGACCGAGCTCAGCGAACAGGGCCATGTCGCCCCCGCCTCGATGAGTCAGACCGTGAACCGGCTGACCTCGGCAGGCTACGCGATCCGCACTCCCGATCCGAACGACCGCCGGAAAGTGCTGTTCAGCACCACTCCCGGGGGCGCCGAGCTCGCTCTCGCCGCCCGCATCCAACGCAATACCTGGCTGGACGCCCAACTACAAGCACTCAGCCCCGAGGATCAGAACGCGATCGCCCGCGCCTGCGCGCTACTCAGCAACATCGCTGGCTCCCAGCCCGCGGAGCGACCGCCCAAGCAGTGAAGGCTGGGGCAAGCAAGCTTGGACCTGACCCGGTAAGACGGACCACCATGATGTGGGGGACAACCCCACGAAGGAGGTCCAGATGGCTCGACGGGAGCGTCGGAAGTTCACCGACGAGTTCAAGGCCGAGGTGGTCACCTTGGCGCGCTCGTCCGGGAAGAGCATCGGGGAGATCAGCCGCGACCTCGACCTGACCGAGACCGCGGTCCGCGAGTGGGTGCGGCGAGCCGATGTCGACGGGGGCGCGCGGGACGGCCTGACGCGGTGGCGGGATCGTAATAGCGGGCGATTGTGATACATGACTGCCGACACGTCGGCGCTAAGGCGCCGTCACTCAAACGTAGCCCACGCGCAGAGAACGACCACCAACAGGCCAAATGCCACGAAGGCTATGCCGAGGGCGCGAGACCACCACGGCGGGTACTGCCAACCCCCTGGAAGCCTTGCGTAAAACCGATTCCACCACAGGGTAAGCCCGCGTTCGAACGTAATCGGGATCACTCCAATGACGACCGCGACGAATCCTGCGATCATCCCGACCCAGGCGCTCGCCTCGTAGGCGGCGGCGACGACTGTCAAGGAAGAGGGATTACCCATGTCCACGTTGCCGTGCGCGAGAGGCCCACTCCAACCCCGAGGCCAGCGTAGCCGACCTGCACTGAGCCACTCGTCGAGGACTGGTAACTGCCGGAGAAGGGGCCAGCGCTAGCTCCATAGCCGGTGAACTCGTTCCCGAGCTGGAGAGGGCACGTAGCGTTGGACGTCTCGAAACCACCAGATGCGCCCGCGCTAAGGCCACCTCCACCTCCCAACGTTACCGTGATGGCCGACTTCTCGCCGTTCGAGACAAAGCACAGGCTGCCAGCGGGGCCCACGCCAATGATGAACTCGCCGCCGAGGCACAGTCCAACAACCGACGCGAAGCCGCCACCTGGCAATCCCCCGCCCGGGATCCCAAACTCGTAGCATCCAAACGGTGTCGGGTATCCCCCTTGGCAGATTCCCGGTCCGTCGCTGTCGGCGGGAGTACGACCGTCCGCGTCATTTGAGTTGATGGGATCGCCAGCCACGTAGCCATACGGGCTGTGTGTCGTTGCTACGTCGGGGTCGACGGTGAGGAACTGAGCGGTGGTGGGATCGTAATAGCGGGCAAGAGAGGGCGCGCTCGGGGATAGAGCTCTCATGCGCAACTATCCCACGAATGTGCGGATCCCGATGCCGAGGAGGACGAGACACGCCGCAAGTCCGAGCCAACCCAGCGCACGATAGAACGCGAGGTAACTCCTCTCACTTCCCCCTGGCCAAAGCCTTGCTCCACCCCACCGGTAGAGCCGCTTGAGTAACCAAGATACCCAGCCGCGATAGTCCGAGATCCACATGGCCAGGTAGACGGTGCCCGCCAACCCCGCAAGGATCTCTGCCGATCCCGTTCCCCAATGGAGGTCGCCTACAAGCGCGTGCACGATCGTCCCACGCTGGTCTGCGGGGTCGCAGTCATATTCCGAAACCGTATGTCCAGAAGATGCCGGCGGACCCGGGCGTCTCGACAGAGCCGTACGGCCCCTGAGGCCCCGAGCCGAGCGGGCACGCACCCCCGCTCGCGTAACCCCCACCCACAAAGGTGCCGCCACCGACGTGAACCGACCAGCCGCTGATCATCTGATCGGCAGATCCGCCCCTCACGTAACCTGAACTGTCCGACACTCCGGGCGTCCCCAGTCCGGGGCCGATGGAGACGTACGTGTGCCCACCATCTGTTCTAGTCAAACAGAGCTCTCCGATGACGAAACTCAAACAGGTCGAGACGTAGTTGGGCACAAGACTGGCGCCGCCAGCCGGTGCGCTACCCATCGGGGCCACCTGTCCGCCCCCAATCGGACACAACGCGGGCCCTCCAGACAGGTTGATCTCGCAGCCCTTTTCGGGGCCTGAAGTGTAGTAGCCACCTGACCCGCTGCTGGCGTCGTTCATGAGACCCCCTGGGTCGGAGCTGTTCAGCGGATTCTCTTGCACGTAGCCGTAGGGGGACAGCGTGGTGGCGACGTCAGGATCCACCGTCAGGAACTGGGCGGTGGCGGGATCGTAATAGCGGGCCTGAAGGTACTGGAGGCCGGTGGCCGCGTCCGTGTACTGCCCGTGGTACTCCAGCGGCGTGCTCGCCCCCGTGTGGCTAGTGACGTTGCCGTAGGCATCGTAGGAGTAGGTCCCCACCACTGCTCCGGTGGCGCTGGTGAGCAGTCGGGTGCTCCCCTGACCGTCCTGATGAAGGTCGACCACCGTAGAGCCGGTGATCTGCTCGATCGGCATCCCGCCCGGGCCGTAGACGCAGTCATTGGTCCCGTCGGCGAGCAGCAGGGGCAGGCTCCCGCTCTGGTTCCAGGCGAACTGGCTGGTGGCCCCGTCCACCGTCTCGCTCATACGCAGGCCATCGCCGTCGTAGGGGTAGGTGGCGGTTGTGGTCGGGCTCTGGAGGCCGATCAGGCGCTGGGCCGCGTCATATGTGTAGGTGTCCGCCGACACCGCTGACGAGTCGTTGGCCACCGACAAGGCCGCGCTGCCGGTGACCTGGGCCCGGTCCACGACCACGACCCCGTCGGTCACCTTGACCGGGGTGCTCGAGGCCCCTGTCACGCCGACCAAACACGACTGATGGCCAGCTCTGCCGCGCGCCTCCACTCCTGCTCGTCGCCCTCCAAAAGACGGCGCGCGGACTTCTGGTACGCCTCAGCCAAACGCTGTACCGTTAGGTCTAGGCTCTCCGGCGTCTCCTCCGGATAGGTCCCCAAGGCGAAAGCCCCCTCCTTGTCAGCCGTGCCCAACCACACCACGATCGCGCTCGGCAGTTCGCGCACTTGTTCCGGTGTGTGAGGAGGCGCGATCGGAATCGGGGGCACCATTCCCTCCGACAGTCTGCCTAGCCCAACCTCTATCCAGCGGTCGCGGAAGTCGCATGTGAGCCGCAGATAGTAGCGAGAGCTCTTCACCACGACCGCAGCAAAGTTCAGATTGTCCTGAGCCCCCACCTCGCGAAGCTCATACTGCGCAAACAGGTCTCCAAAGTGCTTCCTCACCGAAGCGGTGAACGTCGCACCCAGCACGGTCGTCATGGCACGTTCAGCAGAATCGGGTTGTCGTACGGCTGAATGACGTTGCTATACCCAGCTCCCTCGATCTCCTGAAGCTCCATGGCGTAGGCGTCGCTCGTCACCCCTGGGAAACCAGCCCTACCCAACTGCGGGCCGATATCGATGATCGTCCGCCCCTGCGACATCATGTTGTTGATCCAACTCGCGTTGTCCGACAGCCGCGCCTCATTCAGAGCATCGCCTGTCAGTCCATCAACGTTAGCGAAGCCAGGGTACGTGTCAGCCCCGAACGCTTGGGCCGCCTGAGTCGCGCGTGGCATTCCTTCGCCGATCACCGCCGGGGCAAGGCTGCCGCCCCCCGTGGCAGTAGCCTCTGTGGCGAGTTCACACCCCTCTATCGCCTCACCCCCACCATCTCCCATGTTGATGATGGCGAGCCCGGTCAGGAGGTTCTGCAGCTCTTGTCCCGCGGTCGGATGGGCCAACTCACGTTGAGATTGAATCGAATTGCTGACAAGGCAGCTGAGCCAGTCCAACGGATTCCAACCGCAGAGTCCGCTGGGATCGCCCGCATTGAGCGGGTCGCCGGCGACGTAGCCGTAGGGACTCAGCGTCGCAGCGACATCGGGATCAACCGTGAGGAACTGGGCGGTGGCGGGATCGTAATAGCGGGCCCGGAGGTAGTAGAAGCCCGTCTCAGCGTCGCGATACTGCCCGGCGAAGAGGAACGGTGTTGCGGCGGTACCGGTGGAAGCGGTCAGGTTGCCGTACGGGTCATAGGTGAAGGTCGCCTCGGCCGCGCCGGCGCTGTTGGTCAGCATCCGGGTGCTGCCGAGCTGGTCCTGGTGGAAGTAGAGGACGTTGGGTGCCGGGGAGAGGGCGACGCTCACCGTGGTGAGGTTGGCCGTGGCGCCGAATGTCGACTTCTCGGTCCCGGTAGCGCCACTGGCCCCCAGGGCCTCCGTGGCCAACCCGGTCGAGTCGTTGGCGGTGGAGTTCACCTGAGCCACCTCGGTCGTGCCGCTCGGCGCCGTCCAGGTGTATCCCGAGAAGGTCCCGAACGCGCCCTGGAACACCAGCAGCTGGTCGTTGGCGTGGGTCGTGGTCACCGAGGGGGCGGTGACCGTCGTGCCGGCCGCTGCCGACCCCGTGGCATACACGTCGATCGGTTGGTTCGGGTTCACCCCGCTGTAGACGGCCACCACCACAGCATAGGCCGAGGTGTTGGTGCTGTAGGTCATGGTAACGGAGGTGTCGCCCGTCACCACCGTGTGGCGGAACACCGTGGTCGTGGCCAGCGGGCTCGACCCTGCCGAGGTCACCGTGGCGACCTGGGTGTAGGTGGAGGGTGCCGTCACCGTGGTCGTCGACCGCTGGGTGCTCCCCAGCACCACCTCGTCCCCCGCCACCGTGCCCGACGGCAGGGTGATCGTCACGCTGGTTTGCTTGCCGCTCGACGTTGCCGGTGTCCCCACCAGGGTGATCCCGGACGCCTGTGGCGGCGCCTGGGAGAGGGCGACGCTGACCGTGGTGAGGTTGGCGCTGGCGCCGAACGTCGAGGTCTCGGTTCCGGTGGGACCGCTGGCCCCCAGTGTCGCGGCGGCGAGCCCGGTCGAGTCATTGGCGGTGGAGTTGACCTGGGCCGCCTCCGCGGTCCCCGTTGGCGCTGTCCAGGTCTTCCCGGAGAACGTCCCGAACGCACCCTGGAACACCAGCAGCTGGTCGTTGGCGTGAGTCGTGGTCACCGAGGGGGCGGTGACCGTCGTGCCGGCCGCTGCCGACCCCGTGGCATACACGTCGATCGGTTGGTTCGGGTTCACCCCGCTGTAGACGGCCGCCACCACGGCATAGGCCGAGGTGTTGGTGCTGTAGGTCATGGTCACCGAGGTCTCCCCCGCCACCACCGTGTGGCGGAACACGGTGGTCGTGGCCAGCGGGCTCGAGCCTGCCGAGGTCACCGTGGCGACCTGGGTGTAGGTGGAGGGTGCCGTCACCGTGGTCGTCGACCGCTGGGTGCTGCCCAGCACCACCTCGTCCCCCGCCACCGTGCCCGAGGGCAGGGTGATCGTCACGCTGGTTTGCTTGCCGCTCGACGTTGCCGGCGTCCCCACCAGGCTGATGGCCGGTGGCGGTGGCTGCGATGGGGCCACCTGCTCCAGGGGCACGTCGCCGGGGCCGTACACGTAGTCGTTGGTGCCGTCGCTGATCAGGAGCGGCTCGGAGCCGCGCTCATCCCAGCTGTAGGGGGGCATCACTCCCGAGACGATCTTTCCCATCCGGAGACCGTCTCCGTTGTACGCGTAGGTGGCGGTGGTCGTCGACCCTTCACCGTAGCTGGTCAGCTGGTTGGCCTCGTCGAAGCCGAGGTTGGTCGGGCTCCCGCTGGATGGCGTCATGGTGGTCAGATCGCCCTCGGCGTTGTACGCATAGACCGTTGCTCCGCTTGGCGCGGTCGAGCAGGGATTGCCGCTGGTCGCGCTCACCGTCCAGCAGAGCTCGTCATCCGCGTTGAAGGTCTGGACCGTTCCCTTGTCAGCCGTCAGGTTGCCGGCCGCATCGAAGCTGTATGCCTGGCTGCCCGAGGGGGGCGACGTGCAGGCGGCGGAATTGCCCGAGCCCGCGTAGCAGAGCTGGTTGACGCCGGTGTACTGGTACGAGCCGACCCCCGAAGGGACCGAGCTGTCGCTCGTCACCTGCCCGTCGCCGCCACGCCCATACGTGGCGCTGAAGAGCGTCGACGAGCCCTCGGTATCGGTGCTCGAGGTGACCTCATCGGCGTCGTTGAGCACCGACGTGTCGACCTCCGACGTCCCGGTTGGCAGCGTCTTGGTGGTGAGGTTCCCGTTGGCGTCGTACTGGAAGGAGAAGGTGTTGGCCAGCTAGTCCTGGGTCGAGGTCCACTGGTCCGCGTGGTTGTATCCCTCGGTCACGTTCAGGTTGCCGGGGTAGGTGATCTGGGTAACCAGACCGTCCAGATTGTCCTGATACTGGACCTCGGCTCCGGCCCCGTCGGTGTAGCTGATCATGTCGTGGAGGCTGTTCCAGGTCCAGCTGGAGGTTCCCGTGCCGTCGGTCATGGCGGTTCGCTGACCGTCGGCGTCGTGGCCAATGCTGGTGACGTCGGGTGTCACCCCGTCCGAGTACGTCACGCTGGTCAGCTCGTCGTCGGCGTCGTAGGTCATGGTGGTGCAGCCGGTGCTGGGACAGGTCCCTCCCGGCGCCGTCTCGGTGACCTCGTTGCCGTCGCCGTCATACGTGAAGCCGGTGACCTTGGTCAGGGCGTCGGTCTCGCTGGTCACCTGGTTCAGGGCGTTGTACCCATAGGTGATGACACGGTTCCCGTTGCCGTCCTTCTGGTACCACACCTTTCCGTCCAGGGTGTAGTAGGTGTACTGATTCCCACCGCTGGCCGGCTCGACCTCGGTCTGCTCATTGGCCAGATCGTAGACGTACCTCGTGGTGTTGTTGTCGGCGTCCTTGGTCGACATGACGTTGCGGTCCGCGTCGTACGTGTCGGCGGTGATGCCCGACGGCGCTGTGACCGTCTGGACGTCCCCGAAGCCGTCCACGTCCCCGTTCGGCTGGATGTAGCTGAACTTCGTCTCGTGCGCCGACGCCGTGCCGCAGCTGATGCTCCCCGCCTTGGGGGTGTACGAGGCCACCCGCCAGCCGTCGGCGTTATCGCAGGTGGTGGTGATGTCGGTCACCGGGGCCGGGCTGGTGACGGTGGCCACGTCGCCGTAGGCGTCATAGGTGTACGTGGTCGCGTAGGTGTCTGGGTCGGTGATCGAATAGACTTCGCCGGCCGGTCCCGAGGGCGCGCCGCAGCTCGTCTCCCCGTAGTAACAGTAGGTGGTGACCTGGGTGGCGACCGTCCCGCCCTGGGCGTTGAGGAGCGGCGTGCTCACGGTCAGCAGATTGCCGTGGGAGTCGTAGGTCTTCGTGGTGGTTACGCCGTTGCCGTCTCCACTGGTGAGCGGCTCGTTGAAACCGTTGTACGTCGCCGAGGTCTGGCGTCCGAGGGGGTCGATAGTCGAGAGAACGTTGCCGCTCGAGTCCACCGTGTAGTTCGTCGTGCCCCCATTGGGGTCGGTCTCCGAGGTTACCGCCGCCGTGGCGGGGTCATAGGTCCACGATGTCGTCGCTGCCTGCGGGGTGCCATACCCGACGGTCTGCTGGATCAGCACCTCGTACTCGTATGTGTCCACGGTCACATCTCCGGCCGGGTCGGTGATGGTGGTGGTGCCGTCCAGGGCCAACACCGAGGTCGGGTCCCCCGTGTAGGCGAACTGGGTGGGCCGGCCCAGCTGATCCTGCTGAGACGCAACCAGCCCGGAGCTGTCGTAGGCGGTCACGACCCCGTTGCCTCCGTTGCAGGCGCTACCCGCCGAGTAACAGTTGGGGTCGTACATGTGGGTCATCTGATGCGATGAGTTGTACACGTAGTGAGTGTCGCCGCCATTCACGTCGATCACGTCGGTCAGATCACCCGCGCTGTCGTACTCGTACGTGACCGCCCGGGCCGGGCTGACGTTCGGATCGGTGACGGTCGTGAGGTTGCTGCCTGTCCATCCGATCTCGAGCGTCCGGCCCTCCGGGTCGGTCACGGCAGTGAGCTGATCGCTCCCGCTGTAGCTGAGCGTGGTGGTGTACCCGTCGGGGTCGCTTTCCGCAATAAGCTGACCCGTGCTCGAGAACGTGTACGTGTTCTGGGCCTGCCGCGTGAACGTCCACGTACCGTTGGCGTTCTGGATCAGGGTGGCGATGTCTCGGGGCGCGGCTGGCGCGTAGCTGGTGCCGTTCTGGTCGAAGACGACCTGGGCGCCCCCCTCCTGCGTGATGGTGACCGGTCCCGTCCCGCCAAGTTGGCTGAGCGACATGAAGAGATTCGAGGTCCACCCGTACCCGAACGGGTTGTCCGTCGCGGCGTTCAGAGAGTCATAGGTCCGGGTGACCGTCAGAGAGATGCCCAGACCNNGTTCACAGGATGACTGGCCACTTGGTGGGTCGCGCTTTGCTTCGCCTCCGAGCAAGCGAGGCACCCATTGCCCCACGGTTCCTCAGCGGCTGTGATCGGACCCCGGTCGAGAGGTTGCTGATACTCGGCTGAGATGGAGCCAATCCTCGCGAACCAGTACGCGGGGAGGTTTGCCCAGGTGCACTCACTCCCGGCAACAGATACGGTGCCCACGTCGGAGCAGTCAGCGGGGACGACCTGGACGCCGTTGTCGGTCAGGGGAGAGCATCCGGACGAGAGGCCCGGACATCCTAGAGCGCCGAAGTCGGACCAGGTGTAGGGCAGGTCGAGGGTGTCGGCGTTGTTGGTCCAGTAGCCAACTCCCCAATAGGCGCGCACGGAAGTGAAATAGAGGTTGCCTCCGTAAGGGAAGGATGCGTTGCTACAGTCTTGGGTGCCATCCACGTCGAAACACCATGCGGATCCGGTGCTCTGATAACCGGATATCTCGATCCAGCCGGTTGCCAGAGTGAAGGCGGGGATGGGGTCGAGAGTTACGCTGGCTCCACTGGTCGCGTTGACGGTGAGGCTCGTGAAGTTGGGGGCTGTGCCGGCGATGGTAAAGCTGAGGAAGTTGCCGATGCTGCCGCCTGTTCCGATGAGGTTGGCCCAGAGGCTCCACTGTTGGTCGCCGCCGGCCTGCTCGCCCGGTTTGGAGAGGTCCTCTGTGGCTTCGCCGGCGGGTTGGGTGCATTGGAGGGCCTCGCCGCTAGGGTCGATGTCAGCGTCTCCGGCTGGACCTTGGACGGCGGCGCAGGTCATGTTCTCGCTGGGGGCCCAGGGATCGCTGGCCCCCAGGGAGAGCGTGTCGCTTTCTGGTGGGTTCTGGCAGCCGTCGGTGCCGAGGCTTGCTCCGTAGAGATTGTTGACATTGAACGTGCCGGTGGGCGAGGGTCCACCCATCTGGCACCAGTCATGGGGCCCGGCGGGGGCGTAGAGATCGTCGTAGAGATTCCCGACGCTGACCTCCGAGTTATCAGCGACGACGGTCCGATGCGGCCGGGGTGCCACGAGTTGTGTTCTGTTGCTGGTGGCGGCCACGTACTGCGCCCGCACGCCGACGAGTCCCACCAGGAAGGCGACGGACATCACGATTGCGAGTCTTCGGCCTGCGGATCGAGCCACGGGGAATCCTCCAATCCGCCGATACCGGCGAAACCGCTCGCTAGCGGTGAGGGCATCCCCGACCCTCGCAACGCCCACATCTAAGCCGAAGCGCACCAGCGACTCCAGGGCCGTACGGGGTGACAGTCCGCTAGGTCCTTCAGCCCGGGTTGCGCCGTGTCCAGGGCAGATACACAGAACTGTATGCCATGCTCCCAGGCCCGCGCGCATCGAGAGCCATCCCCCAACCCACAGGCCCACGCCACGAGGCCCACGCGGAGCGCCCCAAGCCCGACCAGCCAACGCGAGCCCCCTCTCCCCCCTCGGCACCCCGGCTCGCCCCTCATGGTGCGCGCGACAGAAACCTCACCAGCGATAGAGAGCTTGCTTCTGCAAACGTGGTCCACTGCAGCACTTGCTTCTGCACCTCGGATCCGCGACCGAACCCGGTCAGCACCAAAGCAAGTCCTGCAGGCGAATTCAAAACCGACCGTCAG
>PLAK01000044.1 GCA_003134115.1 Candidatus Changshengia sp. | reverse complement strand
GACCTCTGCCGTGCGAGGGCAGCGCTCTCCCAACTGAGCTACCGGCCCCAGAAGGACCACAGTCTACCCGGGGGCCACGTGTTCCCCGCCAGCCGTGCCGAGCTCGGACCTCAGTCCTCGACGGAGTCGTCGACGAAGTAGGTCTCGCAGGCCTCGTCGAGCAACTTGGTGGTGAGCTCGGGCTCGCGCCCCAGGTAGCGGCAGAGATGGACCACGTGCTCCAGCAGGTCACGTGGGTGGGAGCCGTGGAAGTCGCGGTCCTTCTCGATGTAGTGGCGTCGCATCAGGTCGGCGATGACCGCCTCGCGGTACGGGATCTCCTGGGCCGCACATACCCGTCGCCAGATCTCGATGAACTCCTCGGCGGTGGGGTCGGGGACGTGGACCTTGTAGCGGACCCGGCGCAGGAAGGCCTCGTCCATCAGGTTGTGGGGCTCGAGGTTTGTGCTGAGCATCAGCAGGCAGGTGAAGGGCACCGCCACGCTGGTGCCGGCCCGGGCGATGTTGACGTAGTCGACCCCGTTCTCCAGGGGGACGATCAGCCGGTTGAGAAGGTCGCGGGGCGACATCTTCTGCTGGCGGCCGAAGTCGTCGACGAGGAGCAGACCACCGTTGGCCTTGAGCTGGAGTGAGGCCTCGTAGAAGCCGAGGGCGGCGTCGAAGCCCAGCTCCAGCATGCGCGGGGTCAGCTCGCCGCCCGCCTTGACCGCGGGCCTCTCGGCAAGCTGCCAGCGGGTGTCGTGGGGGGGCAGCGGGCGGTCGATCGGGGTGTGGTAGATGGGGTCGTAGAAGCGGATGACCTCGCCATGCACGTAGAGCGCGCGGGGGATGAAGACGGGCGGGCCCATCACCCGGGCACTGGCGTCGGCAATGCTCGTCTTGCCGTTGCCCGAGGGGCCGTAGAGGAAGCAGGCGTGGCGCGCCGAGAGGGCCGGACCGAGGTGGTCGAGCACCCGCTGGTTGAGCACCAGGTGGGAGAAGACCTCGTGGAGGCGCGCTCGGTTGACCGCGATGCCCACGTCGGCCTGGCGAGCGGCCATCGCGTTGTAGTCGGCGATCGGCACCGGCGCCGGGCCGGCGTACTGGTTGATCTCGAGAAGCTCCCGGGCGCGCTGTCGACCGTTGGTCGTGATCGTGAACTGCATGCCGGCGTTGATCGATTCGTCCTCGGCGAGCACCGCGGCCCTGACCCCGGCGGAGGCGCAATAGCCCTCGTCTGCCAGGAATTTGAGCGTGGTCTCAACAAAGGGGAAGGGCAGGCACACGTGCCGGGCGACGTCACCGCCCAGCATGCTGCCGTTGAAGTAGAGGACCTTCAGGACCAGATCGCAGACGAAGCTGAACGGGAGGCCGGTCTCCTCCGCGCTGCGCGGCATCGGCGGAAGGGCGATCGGCGCCGGGGCGACGGGGAGCGCTTGGACAGCCATATCTCGGCCGATTGTGTCATCGCGAGATTCGCGGGCCCCCTCACAGCCGTGGACTTGTCATCGACCTGCCACACATCTGCGGCCTGGATCTCGCCATCCGCGACCTCGAACGCCGGCGGGGGAGCCGGGGGGGCCGCAGGAGATGACGGCTCCGTGACGGGACCGTCGTGGTAGGGTGCGGTCATGCCCAGCATCCCCCTGGACGAGGGCGCGCGGGGCCAGCGGCGTGCCGGACCCTTCTGGATCGAGGAGGGCAACGGTCCTCTCTGGGTCGGTGCCGCGATCGTCGCCGCTGTCCTCGGGCTCTACGGCGTCGCCGCCATCCTCAACGGGGCGTAACCTTTCCGGGCTCGGGGCCGTTCCCCTGAGCGCCCCCGCCCCCGCCCCGCGCCACATCATCGGAGCCTCATCAGCACCGTGCCCGTCACCCCCCCCGACAACCCCCGCCCCCGCAGGGTGCGGGCCGGCGGCGTCCGGCCCCGCGGCGGCTCAAACGGCGTGGGAGCCGGTGGTGGTGCCGCCCGGAACGGAGCCGAGGCGGTCCCGGCGTCGGCGCGGCGACGTAACCGGCGCGACCTCCTGCTGGGCCGGAAGCGGAAGGCACCGCGGCGGCGGCGGCCCCTCCTGCGCACGTCTCTGCTCTTCCTGGCCCTCTTCTCCAGCATCGCGGCGGGCGCCGCGGTGACCGTTGACGCCGGGTACAACATCTACCTGGGTCAGATCCCCGACGCGGCGACCGTGGCCTCGATGGAGGACCCGGTCGACACCAACGTCTACGCGGCGGACGGCACCCTCATCGACGTGATCCACCCGTCCGGCCAGTTCCACCTCCACGCCGCCCTCGCCGACATCTCGCCGTACCTCCAGCAGGCGACGGTCGACATCGAGGACCGCCACTTCTGGACGGAGAGCTCCCTGGACCTGGGACGGATCGCGGAGGCGGGCGTGGGCTATCTGCGCCACACCAACGCGGGCGGCGCGTCCACCATCCCGGAGCAGCTCGCCAAGATCAGCTTCCTGCAGGACAACGGCAGCCTCGCCTACAAGATCAAGGAGATCATCCTCGGGACCGAGCTGGTCAACGACTTCTCCAAGGATCAGATCCTGGACATGTACCTGAACCGCATCCCCTATGGGAACCAGGCGATCGGGATCCAGACCGCGGCGGAGCTGTACTTCCACGAGCCCGCGAGCGCCCTGGACCTCGCCCAGTCGGCGATGCTCGCCGGTCTGCCCCAGGCCCCCTCGGAGTTCGACCCCGACGTCAACCCGGGGGGCGCCAAGCAGCGGCAGGGCGCCGTGCTGCAGGCGATGGTGGGGGTGGGAAGCATCACCCAGGCCCAGGCCGACGCGGCAGCCGCCGAGCCGCTCAAGTACTACACGTGGGAGCAGTACCTTCCGCCGACCATCATCAACGGAGCCAACACCACCAGCTTCCTCAACTACCTCACCGCCTACTACCTCCCCAGCCTCTTCAATGGAGACGGCTTCGAGGACCCCGGCGGCTACGACATCTACACCACCCTCAACCTCAAGGATCAGGCCATCGGCGACTCGACGGTGCACAACGTGATCACGTCCAACCCGGGGTGGTTCGTGACCAGGGCAAAGGGGGGTGACGGCGCCCTGGTGAGCCTCGACCCGCAGACAGGGGCGGTCCTCGCCATGACCGGCAGCGCCAACTACGCCAGCCCGGTCTACGGTCAGGACAACCTGGCGATCGATGAACGGCAGCCGGGTTCCACCATGAAGCTCTTCACCTACACCGACGCGATCGCCTCGCGGCAGTACACGATGACGACGCAGGTCTCGGACGAGACCATGACGATCAACGGGTGGACGCCCAAGGACTATGAGGGCTCATCCGCCGGCTACGGCTTCTGCGAGATGGAGTATTGCCTCGGCAACTCCCTCAACCTGCCGGCGGTCAGGACCGAGTACGCGCTGGGGGTGCTCCCCATCGCCAACCTGGCCGTGGACGCCGGGGTGAGCCTGCTGCAGGGGGCCAACTTCCCCGACTCGACCACGTACTCCTTCACCCTGGGGACGAAGCCGATCAGCCCGCTCGACCTCGCCGACGGCGCCGCCACCATCGCCGACCTGGGCGTCCACCACGCCCCGGCTCCGGTCGTGAAGATCACCGATGCGGCGAGCGGCGCTCTGGCCTGGACCTACAACGCAGCCGCCAACGCCCAGCGGGTGGTGCCGGAGAACGTCGCCTACATCATGGACGAGACGCTGAGCAAGGCCACCTACCGCCTGGCGGCGTTCGGCACCTACCAGAAGCTCAGCCTGCCCGATCGCCAGGTCAGCGCCAAGACCGGCACCAGTGGGTCGGGATACAACAACTTCGACAACTGGACGGTCGGCTGGACCCCGACCATCCTCACCGCGGTCTGGGTGGGCGACCCCCAGGGCGAGAGCGCCGCAAACGGGCTCACACCCGGTGTCACCAGCGGTGTGACCGGGGCGGCGCCGATCTGGCAGGCGTTCATGGAGGGAGCCACCGCAGGCACCCCGGCGATCTGGTACCAGACGCCCTCCGACGTGTACCAGGCGGGCGGCTCCTGGTATCTCCCCGGCACCGGTCCCGACAGCTCGATGGGCGCCGGCGGCCCGATCTGCGACCCGGGCTGCGTCGGGGAGCCGACCGCGTCGAACACCCCCTTCTCCCAGCCCTATCACACCCCGTCGCCCACGGCCGTACCCACGGACACCCCGTCGCCGAGCGCGGGGACTTAGCAGGGGCCTGCTAGAGCCCGTCCGGACCCGGCTGCGCCCCCGCCACGCCAGGCGTGCCGTGGCGGAGGATCGCCCACACCCCGTCAAGATCGGCGATGTCCGGCAGGGCCTGATCGAGGCGGACGGCGCCGTTGTCCTCCGCGCCGAGAGCGGCGACCCGGATGGAGACGCTGCATCGGACCTTGAGGGGGACGACGTCGGCCTCGGAGACGCTGTCGCTCAATGACCACCAGTACTGCAGCCGAACGTCGTCGGCGGCCTGGACGCTGACCGAGAAGGCGTCGAGCGCGGGTGCATCGGGGTCATCGTCAACATCGGTCGAGAAGATCCGGAGAAGGCGGAGGAAGGCTTCCCGGTCCATGCTGACATCGAGCGCGTCGACGAACTGCTCGGGCCTCGGCCCCGATCCCGCCGGTCCCTGCAGGTCGCTGCTGCCGTCGAGCACGTCGTAGGTCGCGTCCTCGACCAGGATCTCGCCCAGCTCGGCCTCGAACTCCTCCAGGTCGAAGATCCGGGGATGGCCGACCAGCCGGCCCCAGCGCTCGCCCCCGTCGAGGCTGTACGCGAAGGCGGAGCCGTGGCGCGCGACCAGGAAGCGCTTCGGCGGGCCGGGACCGTGCAGGGCAACCTGAGCGCGGTCGAGCACCCGATCCTCGTACTCGATGAAGGTCACCAGGACGAGGCTGACGGGCTCCGCGGCGCCCTGGCCGCCACCCGGCGCCGCGAAAGTGCGCTCCTGGAATTCCACGGTCACCCGCACCCGCCCGACGTCGCCGAGACCGGCGCGCATCTCGCGGTAGAGGGGCCCGAGGCTGAGGTGCCGGCTCGAGCTCACGGCAGGACCGGCGGCGACGAGGGGCGGCGGCTCATCGCCGGTGGACAATAGCGCGAACGGGCACCCGTGCCCCGGGGTGGTCCACCCATCTCTCCGAGTGGGGTCTCCCCCCTCTGCGCCGATAGACTGGCCCGATGACGGAGAACAGCTGGTCCGACGAGGGAGGGCTGCCCCCCCAACCGCCGGCGCTCGCCCGGCTGGTCGGTCTGGGGCTGGTGACCAGGTACCGCCTCCGACTCGCCGATCCCCGGGACAGCCGGCTCGGTGAGCTGGGCTCGGACTACGCACTGGTGACCGTGGCCTGGACCGGCACGCGCGCTGCCCTGGTCGGCTTCTTCCAGCCCCCGGAAGACCCGGCCGCGCAGCTTGCCGACCTCCACCGCCGGATCGGAGCCGCGCTGCGCTGGGGCGACGCCCGTCTGCGGGCGCAGCCGGCGACACGCTGCGACATCCTGCTGGTCGCACTCTCTCCCCTCGCCGCCCAGCTCCCACCGCCGGCCCACCCGGCGGTCCATCTGGGGGTGGTGTGGGCCGACGCGGGGTCCGGCGATGCCGCTGCCCTGCTCCCACCGCCACCCGGGGTGCCCGGCGTTGGCGAGATCCGGGCGGCGGCCCGGGCGCTCCGGGACGGGGCCGAGCCACCCACGCTCGCGGCCGTCGACCTCGCCGAGCGCGATACGGTCCACAGCGGCTACGTGGCCCCGGCCCGGCGGGCCCTGATCTCGACCCCGCGGCTCACCTACGCCCTGGTGGCGACCTTCGTCGTGATCTTCCTGGTGGAGAACACGATGTGGCAGCGTTACGGCGGGCCCGGCGATATCAGCTACGCCGGCTACTCGGCGGTCGGCGGCATCGCCTACGGGTATCCCGGGGGCAGTGACTGGTGGCGGTTCTTCAGCACCGCGCTGCTGCATGTCCCAGGCTTCTTCAACTCCGGCTCCGGGGTCAGCTCATACCTCTCGCTGCACCTGCTGGTCAACTGCTACTCGACGGTCATCCTCGGCCGTGTCGTCGAGCCGATCTACGGGCGGATCACGCTGCTCGCCACGTTCATCGCCACCGCCTTTGCGGCGAGCGCGGTGAGCGTGCTGGCCAGCTCCCTCAACCTCCCCTTCTCGGACTCCATATTCGTGGGAGCCTCCGGGGGGCTGATGGGGCTGCTGGGCCTGCTCTTCACCATGGGTCGTGTCCAGCGCCACGACCTCCCGGCCGGTCTGACCCACGCGCTGCGCCGGGGGGTGCTGATCTCGCTCTTCATGACCGTCGTCCTGGGATTCACCTTCTCCGGCTACATCGACAACTACGCCCACCTGGGCGGCTTCGCCGCCGGGGCCGTCATCGGTCTGATCATCCCCCCGGTGCGCGCCGTGGGCGGCCGCGACCTCGCGCTCTGGCAGAAGGTGGTGCTCATCGGCGTCATTGCCCTGGGCGCGGTGGCGACGCTCCTCGCCATCGTCAACCTCGGCCAGTTCCTGGCCT
Organism: Candidatus Changshengia sp.; assembly: GCA_003134115.1. Taxonomy (GTDB): domain Bacteria; phylum Chloroflexota; class Dormibacteria; order Aeolococcales; family Aeolococcaceae; genus Changshengia. The sequence goes on along the minus strand of PLAK01000044.1, from coordinate 1,496 downwards.
CCAACCCTCTGCCGCTGCCGGCCGCCGCACAGCTACCCTGAGCCCGGGGCGACATCAGAAGGCCGCCTCAGCCGACCTCGGCCCGGGGCGCATTCCAGAGCCCCTCGAGGTCGTAGAAGATCCGCTCGCCGGGAAGGAAGACGTGGGCGATCACGGAGTCGAAGTCGACGCACGCCCAGGAGGCGTCGCGCATCCCGGCGACGTGCAGCGGCCGAACTCCGAGCGCCCTGCAGGCCTCCTCGATATTGTCAACAATGGCTCTAACCTGCCGGTCAGTATCACCCTCGCAGACCACGAAGAAGTCCGCGATGGTGGACTTGCCCCGGAGATCGATGCTCACGACGTCGCGCGCCTTCTTGTCGGCGGCGGCGGAGCTGATCGCCTCCACCAACTCTTCGGACGTCATCCGCGAACGATTATGACATCGGGGCGGGCGCGGACCGGCCGGCCGCGGGCCGGACCCGGGCAGGCGACCGCGGGCCAGGCAGCTGGCCGGGTCAGCAATAGAGACGCCGCTGCTCGATGATGGCGGCGACGGCGGGGCTGACCATGCCGCTCAGGGGCTCTCCCGCGGCGACGCGGCGACGGATCTCGGTGCCGGAGATGTCCGGGGAGTCGATGCCAACCACCCGGGTGAGCTCGGGCAGGAAGCCGAGGGCGATCGCCTCCGCGTGGCGGATCGGCGCCTCCCCGGCCCGGTTGACCAGGACGAAGTGGTAGGTGCCCAACAGCTCGCCGGCCTCGTGCCAGCCGGACGTCTGCCGGGCGGCATCGGCACCGAGGACCACCCAGAGCTGCGTACCCGGATGCCCCGCTCCCAGGTCCCTCATGGTGTCGAGGGTGTAGGACGGGCCGGGGCGGCTCAACTCCAGGTCGAGGGCGGAGATGCGGGGGCGTCCCTCGATCGCCGCCCTGCACATCGCCAGACGGTCGGCGGCGCCGGCCATCACCGGACCGCGGTGGGGGGGCACCCCGGCCGGCACCACCCACACCTCATCCGCCAGGACTCCGTCCCTCGCCTGCTCGGCCACCGCGAGGTGACCGACGTGGAAGGGGTCGAAGGTGCCGCCGAAGATCGCCAGTCTCAAAGCGCGTGCCTCCTCATGCGGCGACGGGCGGCGATACGCCAGGGAGCTTGGGCCGCCGGGTCCGCATGCAATACCGCTAGGTCCGCTCGACTTTGACCGAGAGAATCTTGATTTCCTTCACTGGCCGGTCTTGCGCTCCGTGGGGCGCCACGGAGATCTTGTGCACCACGTCGTAGCCTTCCACCACTTCGCCGAACACGCTGTGCTTCTTATCCAGCCACGGCGTGGCCGCCACGGTGATGAAGAACTGGCTGCCGTTGGTGTTGGGGCCGGCGTTGGCCATGGAAAGAATGCCCGGCTTGGAGTGTTTGAGGTCGGGATGAAATTCGTCGGCGAAGCGGTAGCCCGGTCCGCCGCGTCCCGTGCCTTCCGGATCGCCACCCTGAATCATGAAATCGGGAATCACGC
>PLAK01000067.1 GCA_003134115.1 Candidatus Changshengia sp. | reverse complement strand
CGAGGATGAGCTCGCGGTAGAGATCGTCGTCGACCGGTGTAATCCCGACTTGCACACTCAACATTGTACCCGGGCGTGCGGAGTCCAAGCCCCGCCGTCACGAACACATGTTCCGCGCCGCCGGCCCCTCGGCTCGGCATCGACGCCCTCGGAACCAGCGCCCCAGCCCCCGGACCGAGCACCTGGCCACCCTCCTGCCGTCCCCCCCGCGGCGTAACCTCGGGTTGCTGCCGCCGGTTTCTGTGGTAGTGAGTGTTGGTGACACTGGTGTGAGCACCATCAACCGCCTGGGGATCTCCCTGACCGGGCTCGCAATCCTATTCCTCGTGGCCGGATGCAGTTCGGCCAGCAGCGCGCGTACGCCCTCTCCATCGGCGATGGCATCGAGGTCTCCCTCAGGCGGTGGATCGGCAACCCCCTGCGCTCCGACCTGGGACCTGAGCGCCGCCCTGGTGCCCGCCGGGGCCGCCGCCGCCAGCACCCAACTCGCCGGAGTGGCGGTCGTCTCCTCTGCGGACGTCTGGGCCGTGGGCTCCTCCGGGCCGGCAGGCAAGGCGGCGACCACCCTCACCGAGCACTGGAACGGGACCGCCTGGTCGGTGGTCGACGCTCCCGACGTGGCCGCCCGTGACGGTGTGGAGCCGTGGGATGTCTTCACCTCCATCGCCGCCATCAACACGGATGACGTCTGGGCGGTGGGTGTGACCGAATGGCCCCTCACCTACAACATGGGCTCTTTCGTGGCCGCGCAGCCGCTGGTGGAGCACTGGAACGGCACCTACTGGGCGATCGTCAACGTTCCCGATCCACAGCCCGCACCTCCCGACTGGGCCCTCGCCCAGGCGGGGACCCCGCCCACCACCGGCGCCACCGTCGGAAGCGTCGCGCTTCTTGGTGTCGCCGCCGGCTCGGCGGACGACGTGTGGCTGGTCGGTGGCTACGAGACCGACATGGGGGTGCAGACCTACGCTCCGAGCCCCTGGGAAACCCTCACCGAGCACTGGAATGGCACGTCGTGGTCGGCGGTCCCGGCCCCCGATGCCACCCTCCCCGAACCGCTCTCCGGGGGCAGCTCGGCAGCCGATGACCTGCTCACCTCCGCGTCCGAATCGTCGGGCGGCACCCTCTGGGCGGTCGGCGGGGCGATGCCGGGATCGGCGCTCACCCTCCAGCTGGGGCTCGCCTTCGGGACGTCCAGCTTCACCGGATGGCATCTGGTGCCGAGCCTGGCGGTGACGGCCGTCAGCTACCGAGCCGGGTACGAGGCGAGCGGATCCGCCGCGGCCAGCTTCGCCCCGGGCATCAGCCCTCTGGCGGGCGTGGTGACGGTCAGCGCGACGGATGCCTGGGCGGTCGGAGCGATGATCCTCCACTGGGACGGCGTCTCCTGGCAGCCGATGTACACGGTGAGCGGGGAGCCGTTCGACTATCTCACCGGGGTCGCCGGCGGGCCGGGAGGGCTCTGGGCGGTGGGAGGCACGAGCATCGTGCACGCGACATGCGCCTGACCTACCGGCCGGTAACCAAGCCGACGCATCTCCGCAGGACCCAGATGGTCGGCGCGGCGGTCGCGGTGGTGATGGCGGCCGGCGGGCCTGCCACAGCTCTCCTCACCCGCGCCGCCGCGCCGTCGCCCTCGGCAGCAACCGCGGCCACGGACGGCTGGTCGCAGCTGCTTCCCACCACGGCTCCGCTTCCCCGCGACTCCGCGGAGGTGGGCTACGACACCAGCACGAGAACCCTCGTGATCAGTGGCGGGGAAGCCGGTTGCGGCCCCGTCGGCCGGGAGGTGTACCGGGACACCTGGACCTGGGACGGCAAGGCCTGGAAGGAGGTGGCGACCGACGCTCCACCCGTCTTCGGGGTACCGGCTGCCTACGACGGTGCGACCCAGACCTTCGACGTCCTCTGGTTCCCGGGATGCGCGGACTCGCCGGAGATGTCCGAATGGAACGGACAGGCCTGGGCGGGGACCCAGACCGCGGACACTCAGTCGGAACCCGACACGGACGGCGTCATGGCCTACGACCCTTCCACCCAGACGCTGGTCCTCTGGTCTCCGACGGCCGGCTCGGACCCGAATTCGACATCGACGCCCCCGGAGCAGTCGACCACCTGGAGTTGGGATGGCACCACGTGGAGCCAGCTCTCGCCCTCGGTCTCCCCACCCCCCTCGGTCGGTGACACCCAGGACGTGCAGATGGTCTACGACCAGGCGAGCAGCCAGATCCTCCTCTACGGGGATTACTCGCAGGCGATGTGGGCCTGGAACGGAAGCCAGTGGTCGGAGCTGTCGGGGAGCGGCGGGCCCTCACCCCGCGCGGGCTCCAGCACGGTCTACGACGCCGCCCTTGGTGAGGCCCTGCTCTTCGGGGGAGACGCCGTGCCCGCCGGCTCCTCGGCCTCGGCGAACCAGGCCGCGACCTACACCCTTGGCGCACCGCTCAACGACCTCTGGGCGTGGAACGGCAGCGCCTGGCAGCAGCTCCACCCGGCGAAGTCGCCGCCGGCCCGCTTCGACGCGCAGATGGCCTACGACGCGGCCAGTGGCCAGGTGGTCCTCTTCGGGGGCGCCGTCAACGACACCGCGGACGTCGCCGACACCTGGGTCTACGGATCCGCCTCCTGACCCCGGGCTGGCGGGGGACCGCGCGCTGGTAGATTTGGGCCCCATGCCCATCACGCTCCAGATCCTCCACGGCGACGAGACCGGCGAGGAGCTGCTCACCGAGGCCCTCCGGGTGCTGGATCCAGAGGTGCTCGGCATCCAGCTCGAGCTGCGCCACCACGACCTGAGCCTGGAGAACCGGCGCGCCACCCAGAACCGGGTGGTGATCGAGGCGAGCCAGGCCATGCGTGAGTCCGGCTTCGGGCTCAAGGCGGCGACCGTCACCCCCGAGGGGAAGGGGGACGTGGGCAGCCCCAACGCCATCCTCCGCGCCGAGGTGGGGGGCACGGTGATCCTCCGCACCGGGCGCCGGATCCCGGGGGTCATCCCCATCGCCGGGGTCAGCGCGCCCATCAGCGTGGTCCGGATGGCCGTCGGCGACGCGTACGGGGCCAAGGAGTGGCGCGAGGGGTCGGGTGACGACGAGGTCGCCTTTCGCACCGAGCGGATCTCCCGGTCGATCTGCCGGGAGGTGGCGGAGTTCTCCTTT
>PLAK01000139.1 GCA_003134115.1 Candidatus Changshengia sp. | reverse complement strand
GGCGGGCCCGGTTCCAGAATCGCGCCCGGAGCGCCGCCCTTCGATGCTCGGGAACCTCAGTCCGGCGGGCCAAGAATTTGGCCACCCCCCTGTGCGCTCGGCCTAATCGAGCTCGCCCGAGATCTGGTGCGGGCAGCTCGTCGGCCGGTGCGACCGGTCGCCCAGCTCGTCCAGCCCACCGGCTTCGTACCGGCTCAGCCAGGTGTGCACCGTCTGCCGGCTCACCCGCCACTCGGAGGCCACCTCGGTGACCGTCCTGCCGTCCCTGATCACCGCCAGGATCGCCTGATACCGCTGCTCGGTCACGCTCAGTTCCCTCATCTGAGGGAGTGTCAAGTCTCAACCGAAGTAGCCGTCAGCCATCACCCGAAGGTCTGTCAAGGATCAGCCGAAGCTCTTTTGTCAAGAGTCAGCCGGATCCATACACGTCACCAGTACCCCTGGAGGACTCGAACCTGCGACCTGCGCGCTTAGAAGGCGGCTTCTCCATTGATTATGCGGGCGCATAGCACGTCGCGAATTCAGATGCACCATCTGCCTCGTCAACCATGCTGCCAAGCAGGCGCCGCCTCCCACGTTAGGAAGTGGTTGGGATAGAAAGGTTTCTGGCCGTCCCCAGAGGGCGACCAGCCCGGCCACAAGGTAGACGAGGATCGTCGCCACCACCCGATCCTACCCCCGGGCTCTGCCGGTTGGCCGGGCCAGCCGCCCATCGGCAGCGATCAGGCCTCAGCGGCCTCCGGCACCGCCGCAGCAGGACCCAGCTCGCGCACCCACTCCGGCTCGACAACAGCGGCCGCGGCGGCGCGGGCGGTCGCGCGCCGCCCGCGAATCGCCACCGCCAGTACGAGCACCGTCGCACCGACGAACAGCGTGGAAGCGATGAAAGCGTGGTCTGCGCCGACCACGAACGCGGCCCGTGCGTTTGCCGCCGACTGACCCGCGATTACGTGGCCGGCCGAGCCGAACACCGACACCAGCACCGCGAGACCCAGCGCACCGCCCATCTGCTGCATCACGTTGACCAGCCCCGACGCCGCGCCGGCGTCCCCCCGGCGCACCCCGGCCAGGGAGGCGCTCGTCAGAGGCACGAACGCGAGCCCGTTGCCGGTCCCGAACAGCAGCACAGGGATCAGCACGAAGAGATAGGTGCTGGATGCCGACAGCTGCGTCATGAGGAGCATCGCGAGGGTCGAGAGGCTGATGCCCGCCACCATCAGCGGCTTGCCGCCGAAGCGCTCGATCAACCGCCGCGCGCTGAGCTGGGACATGACGAAGAGCGCCACGCTGAAGGGCAGGAAGGCCAGGCCGGTCTGGAGTGGGTCGTACCCGAGCACGTCCTGGAGGAACTGCGTGAGGAAGAAGAACATCCCGAACATGCCGGCCACGAGGAAGAGCCGCGCCACGTACGAGGCGTTGCGGCTGCGGTCGGCAAAGAGTCGCAGCGGTGTGATCGGCTCCGCGGCGCGCCTCTCGATGGTGATGAACAGGCCGAGCAGCACCATGCCGACCGCGAACGCGCCGATGGTCAGCACGTCGCCCCAGCCGTTGCTCGCCGCCCGCACGAACCCGTAGGCAAGAGAGGTGACACCGCCGGTCGAGGTCACGGCGCCCAGCACGTCGAAGTGGCCGTTGCGGCTCGGGGTCTCGGTGAGGGACCGCCGCGCCAGGGCAACCACGACCAGGCCGATCGGCACGTTGACGAACAGCACCCAGCGCCAGGAGGCAACCTGGGTCAGAAGCCCACCGAGGATCAGCCCGACCGCGCCGCCACCGATCGAGACGGCGGTGTAGTAGCCGAGCGCACGCAGGCGCTCGCGGCCCTCGGGGAACATGATCATCAGGAAGGCGAGCGCCGACGGGGCGGCCAGCGCCCCACCCACGCCCTGCAGCGCGCGCGCCGCGAGCAGCATGCCGGCGCTCGGAGCCATCCCGCCGAGGAACGACGCGAGGGTGAAGAGGCCGATGCCCGCCATGAACACGCGCTTGCGACCGAGCAGGTCGCCCGCGCGAGCGCCGAGGAGGAGGAAGCCACCGAAGGCCAGGGTGTAGGCGGTGATCACCCACGACAGGCTCGACGGCGAGAAGTTCAGGGCGCTAGCGATGTTGGGGAGGGCGATGTTCACGATGGTGGCGTCGAGCACCACCATCAGCTGGACGGCGAGGATGATCCCCAGCACAAGCCCGGGGCGAGCACGGCGCTCGGCCGCCCGGCCGGTCGGGAGGAAGAGGGTCGTCGTGGGTGGCATGGGGGCTCTCCAGGTGGTAGGATGACGAAACGGAAGCTTCCTCCGTTATTATACGGAGGCTACCTCCGTTTTGCAAGTGAGCCTACAGGTGCCCCAGCCGTGAGACGTGAAGTCGCAGTCGCAGCCGCAGACCCCGGGGTGGTCGAGCCCGCCGAGCACCCATCCACAGGTCGTCCCCTCCGCAAGGACGCGGTGCGCAACCGCGAACTCCTGATCACCACCGCAGCGGCCGCCTTCTCCGTTAGCGGCGCCGATGTGCCCCTCGAGGACATCGCCGGCCGGGCCGGAGTCGGCATCGGCACCCTCTACCGGCACTTCCCGACACGCGACTCACTCGTCGAGGCGGTGTATCGCCACGAGGTCGACGTCCTCGTCGAGCGCGCTGACCAGTTGCTCGACACTCTTCCGCCCGACCAGGCGCTCAAAGAGTGGATGCAGATCTTCGTCCGCCACGTCGCCACCAAGCGAGGCATGCTGTCCGTGCTCAAGCCGATGCTGAGCAGCAACTCCAGCCTCTTCGCGGAGACGCACGGACGCGCCACCGCGGCGACCACCAAGCTCCTCGAGGCGGGGGTGGCCGCCGGCACAGTCCGTGCCGACGTCGATGGCGGCGACCTACTCCGCGCCGTCGGCGGGATTTGCATGTCGACCGACCAGGAGCGGTCCGACACCTCCGATCGTCTGGTGGGCCTGCTCTTCGACGGCCTCCGCCACGGTGTCGGGGTGGGCTCCTCGTCAGGGGCGCCTTCCTAGCGTTCGCCGGCCAGGGTGCGGCTGAACCGCCCTCGGTTCCGTGGAGACTCTGCAGCTTGGATTTCGGCTCCTCGCCCTCACGAGTGGTCCGAGAGCTCTGTCGGAGATAGAGCGGCCGCGGTTGCCGAACTGGGACCGACCAGTAAAACGGAGCACTACCCACTGCAGCACTCGAACCTGCGACCTGCGCGCTTAGAAGGCGGCTAGAGAGAAGGCGGCTGCTCTATTGAT
>PLAK01000109.1 GCA_003134115.1 Candidatus Changshengia sp. | reverse complement strand
CCAACGACGCACCGGCGCTGGCCCAGGCCGATGTCGGCGTGGCCATGCAGAGCGGCACCCAGGCCGCCAAGGAGGCGGGCAACCTGGTCGACCTCGACAGCGACCCGACCAAGCTGATCGAGATCGTCGAGACCGGCAAGCAGATGCTGATCACCCGGGGTGCGCTCACCACCTTCAGCGTCGCCAACGACGTGGCCAAGTACTTCGCGATCATCCCGGCGATGTTCGCCGTGGCGCTCCCACCCCTCAAGGCGCTCAACATCCTGCAGCTGAAGACACCGGAGAGTGCGGTCCTATCGGCGGTGATCTTCAACGCGCTGATCATCGTCGCGCTCATCCCGCTGTCCCTTCGCGGCGTCAAGTACCGCGCCGTCGGCGCCGCGTCGCTGCTCCGCCGCAACCTCCTCCTCTACGGGGTCGGCGGGGTCATCCTCCCCTTCATCGGCATCAAGGCCGTCGATATCGTGATCACCACCCTTCACATGATCTGAGCGGTAAATAAGATGTTTCGCAATTTCCCCAAGGAGCTGCTCGTCGCGGTGCGGATCACGCTGGTGATCGCCGTCCTCGGAGGCCTGATCTACCCGCTGGTCATGCTGGGCGTCTCCCAGGTGGCCTTCAACAGCCAGGCCAACGGCGGCCTGATCAAGAACTCCAGCGGCACCGTGGTCGGCGCCAACCTGGTCGGCGAGTGCTACTACGAGACCAAGGTGGTGTCCGGAACCCCCGTCTTCCAGACCACCCAGTACCGGGGGCACACCTTCTACACGGTCGACCCGCGCTACTTCCAGGGGCGCCCCTCCTTCTCCGTGCAGACCACCTCCAGCGGCACCGAGGTGGTGATGCCGCTCAACCCGCCGTGCGAGTCCAACAACTCGCAGGGCAGCAACCTCGCCCCCAGCAACGCCCTGCTGATCGAGCAGGTCGACACCTACGCCGGCTACCTGCACTGCGTCGGCATCGACACCGCCGGTTCCTTCACGGCGGCCCAGCTCCAGCAGGCGGTCACCGACCCGAGCGCGCACTGCCTGAGCAGCGGCGCCACCACCACCCCCATCCCCGTGGACCTGGCGACCGGTGACTTCACCAGCTACGACCCCGACATCAGCGTCGCCGCCGCGCTGGCCCAGGTCAACATGGTGGCGGAGGCGCGCGGGCTCGACCCGGCCAGGGTGCACGCGGTGGTCGAGGCCAACATCACCGGCCGCGTCCTCTGGATCTTCGGTGAGTCCGACGTGGACGTCCTCCAGCTCAACATCGCCATGGACAAGGCGTTCGGCACCACCCCGGCGCTCGGATGAGAGGCCTCCGGGGCAGCGGCTCGGCGCGGCACAGGCCGATCGATCCTGCCTGGGTACACTGGGGGTCGTAGGAGCTCACCCCGGGCTTGGCCGGCCGGGTGAGTGAGAGGGCGATGAGCAAATCCCGTAGCGAGCCACCCGCCGTCGCCGGAGATGAGGCGGCAGCCTCCGCCCCCGAGGCGGTGGCCGGTCCCCCCTCCCCGCCGCGGGGCAAGCTCAAGGCGTACCTGGGCGCGATGCCGGGGTCGGGCAAGACGTTCGCGATGCTCCGTGAGGGTCGCGATCGCCGCGACGGCGGCGAGGACGTGGTGATCGGCTTCATCGAGACCCACGGACGGGCCCGCACCGCGGAGGCGATCGGCACCCTGGAGGTGCTGCCCCGGATCACCGTCGACTACCGCGGAACCCAGCTCTCCGAGATGGATGTGGAGGCGGTGCTCGCCCGCCGGCCGCAGATCGTCCTGATCGACGAGCTGGCCCACACCAACGCTCCCGGGGTTAGTCACCACAAGCGCTGGGAGGACATCGAGGAGATCCGCGACGCGGGCATCGACGTGATCACGACGATGAACATCCAGCACCTCGAATCGGTCAAGGACGTGGTCGAGCGGATCACCGGGATCACCGTCCACGAGACCGTTCCCGACACCGTCCTGGACCGCGCCGACGAGGTTCAGTTCATCGACATCACGCCCGAGGCTCTCCGCAAGCGGATGCGCCACGGCAACGTCTACCCGCAGGAGCGGGTGGACATGGCGCTGCGCAACTTCTTCCGTCCGGGCAACCTGGCGGCGCTCCGCGAGCTGGGGCTCAGGTTGGTGGCGGAGCGGGTCGAGGTGGAGCGCGGAGGCGTCCAGGCACCACCGGAGGACGTCCTGACCGCCGTCTCCGGGGGACCGACGGCGGAGGCGCTGATCCGGCGCGGCGTGCGCCAGGCGCGGCGGCGGCGCGGCTTCTGCACCGTCGTCCACGTGCGCTCCATCGCGGACCTGGCCGGGGAATCCGGGCCCGAGGCGGGCTGGCACCGGCTCGCCGTCGAGTTGCAGACCACGGTCCTCGAGCCGGAGTCTCACGACATCGCCGCCACCCTGGTGTCCATCGCCCGCGAGCGTGGCTGCCGCCACGTGGTGATGGGGGAGCCGCATCCCCGCGGCTTCTTCGCCGGGATGCGCCGGACGGTGGTCGACCGCGTCATCGAGGGCCTCCCCGACACCGATGTCCACGTCATCGCCCGCTACGCCGCCGCCCCCTACGCCCCGCAGAACCGCCCCGATCCCGACTCCCTGCTCAAGAACATGAAGGAGCCTCGCCGCCGCGGCGGGCTCCGCCTCTACATCAGCTACGCACGCGGAGCCGGAGCGACCACCAGGATGCTCGACGAGGCCAGGCGGCGGGCGGCGCGAGGGACCGACACGGTGGTCGGGGCGGTGAGCGGGGGAGGCGCCTCCCGGCTCGGCAGCCTCACGCTCCTCGGCGGCCCCGGCTCGCCGGCGTCCCGCGGAGTGCTCGACGTGGAGGCACTGCTCACCCGCAACCCCGACGTCGTCGCGATCGATGACCTGGCCGGATTGACAACCACGGGGCGGCTCGTCGCCCTCGTGCTGCCCCGGATCCGCGCCGCCGGGATCAACGTCATCGGAACCGTGCACCTCACCGACCTGCGCAGCACGGTGGCCCTGATGGGGACGCTGCTCAACCGCCCGGCGGACCGGCCGGTCCTCGACGACTCCTCGGTCGATCCCGCCGACGAGGTCGAGCTCGTCGACGTCCCGCCGGCCGAGCTGGAGGAGAGGTTGCGCCAGGGGGAGATCATGCCCCCCGGTGAGGCCATCAAGGCCCTCCAGGGCGAGTTCCGCCCCGAGGTGCTCACGGCGCTCCGCGAGATGGCGCTGCGCCGGGTGGCAGAGCACTGCGATCGGCGCCTGGTCGCCTACATGAGCACGGCCCGCATCAACGAGCCGTGGGAGGCTCGCCCCCGGGTCCTGGTGCTGGTCCCGCCCCAGCCCGGCCAGGATGCCGTCATCCGGCGTGCCGCCGCCCACGCCGCCCGGAGGGACGACGCCCTGACCGCGGTCTCGGTGCGCCGCGCCGCTCGCAGCGACGACGAGAAGCGGCTGCTCGGGGGATACGCCACTCTCACCCATCAGCTGGGTGGTGAGTTCGTGACCATCGACGGCAACGACGTGGCCGCCACCGTCGCCGCCTATGCACGCGGTCACCGGATCACCGAGATCCTGGTGATGCGGAGCGGCCGCAACAGCAGCTCCAAGACCCTCCGCCGGCTCATCCGGCTGATGGCCGACGTGGACGTGCACGTCGTCGCCGCCAACGACGAGTGAGGCCCCGGTCACCTCGACCGGTCTAGCTCCGCGGATCGGCGGGGGATGCCGCGGGGAGGGTGAACGCGAAGTGCGCGCCCTCGCCCTCCTCCGAATCCTCGATCCACACCCGTCCGGCGTGGGCCTCGACCAGGCCTCGGACGATGGCCAGTCCCAGCCCGGTGCCGCTCGGCACCGCACCGCGGGCGGTCTCCTCCGTCTCCCCGTCGGTCACACCGCGCACGAAGCGCTCGAAGATCCGCTCCCGCTGCGCCACCGGCACCCCGGGCCCCTGGTCGATGACCCGGATGACGACCATCGAGCGCTTGCCCGGGGCCGCCTCGACGGTGATCGGCGTCCCCGGCGGCGCGTGGCGGTCGGCGTTCTGGAGCAGGTTGTCGAGGATCTGTCCCAGTCGATCCCAGTCGGCGAGCACCTCCAGCCCGTCGGGGGGCAGGTCGATCGCCACCGACCGGCTCGGGGATGCCAGGCGCAGCCGGGCGGCCGCCGCCTCGACGGCGTCGCCCAGGTCGATCTCCACCGGGTCGATGGTCAGCGCGTGTGCCTCGATGCGGGCCATGTCGAGCAGATCGGAGACCAGCCGCTCGAGGCGGCGGGCCTGGCCGATGATCGCCTCCACATCGCCATGCACGGTGGCGGGGAGGCGCGGGCGCCCCAGCAGGTCGGTGGCGCCGGTCAGGATGCTCGCCAGCGGGGTGCGCAGCTCGTGAGAGACGTTGGCGAGCAGGTCGGAACGCAGCCGATCCGACGCCTCCAGCACCCGCACCTGCTGCTGGGTCTGGGCGAGCCGCACCGCCACCGCCGCCGCCTCCGTCTGCTCGCGCTCCAGCTGCTCCAGCTGCTCATTGGTGTGGCGCACCTGGGCGGTGAGCCGCTCCGCTTCGATCTGGGCATGGCGGCGTCCCGAGGCGACACCTCCAGCCCCGACCGCGACCGCGGCGAAGACCACCAGGTCGATCAGGTCGCTGGGGTCGGCGATGGTGAGGGTGTGCACCGGGGGGATGAAGAAGTAGTCGACGAGCACGAAGCTGAGTGCCGCGGCGGTGAGCGCGGAGGGGAGACCGGTCACGGTCCCGAGCACCGCCACCAGGGCCAGGTAGAGGAAGACGTAGTCGCGCGCCGAGGCGGACCCGACCATGCTGAGGAGCCCGGTGATGACGATGGGCCCGCCGATCGCCGCCACCAGCCCCGCCAGGGCGGTGAGATGGCCGCGCCCGCTGCTCGTCGCCATGGGTGCGATTGTGCGGTGCGGCAGGGCCGGTTGGGGAGCGGGGGCCGCGCTCCTCTACCGGGGCGGCGTGCCGTCCAGCTCGCGGGTCACGTCGTCGCCATGGAGCCGGAGCTGCCGGGCGCGCAGACCTCGCCGGATGCCGCGCACCTCAGGCACGGCCGCCAGGGCACACGCGGCCGCCACGGCCACGAGCACTCCCCCCAGCCATTGAGGGCTGAGCAGCAGCGCCGTGACCCCGGCCGCGAGGAGTGCGCCGCAGCAGCAGACGAGCACTGCCACGACGACCACGAGGCCGACCATCTCCGCCGGCTCCCGGGCCGACGCCACCCGGGAGCGGACGCCCTGCATGTCCACCACCGGCTGGCCCGCCTGCCGGGAGCGGGCGAGCTTCCGGAGGAACGGTGCGAGCAGGATCGCGGCCAGCCATGCCCAGCGAAGCACGAGTCCATGCTAACCGGGGGCGCCCGCAGGAGCGTGGTACATTCGCCCGGCAACTCATTCGGAGGGAGAAGATGGTCCGCGCCTACGTGCTCATCAGCGCCACCGCCGGCAAGGCCCTGGACGTCGCCACCAAACTCCACGGACAGGAGGGGATTCTCAAGGCTGACGCGATCAGCGGCGAGTACGACGTCATCGCCGAGGTCGAGGCGCGCGACATCGCCGGCATCGGCAAGCTGATCGTCGAGAAGGTCCAGGCCGCCGACGGGGTTTTCAAGACCATCACCTGCCTGGTGATCCAATAGGGGCTCCCGCAGCGGTCACCTCGGGAGCCTCCGGCCTTGCCGGGCTCATCTCACAGTCGGCAGAGCGGCTCCGCGCGAGCCCGCATCTGCGCCACTCCCTGTACGGCTGGCTCGCGGTCGGGCTGGTCTCCGGTGAGGCGTTCACGCTCGCCATCGCCGGGCTGCACGGCGGCGGCTGGGTGGTCGCCGGCCTGCTGACCCTCGCTGGCTGGCTGGTGGTCGCGCTGGTCATGGCCGGAGGCGCCACCATGCTGGTGCGCCCCGACGGCAGCCGTGTCGACGTCTACGGGGTGCCCAACGGGCTGTCGGCGATCCGCGCCTGGCTCTGCCCGCCGCTCCTGCTCTGCACCGCCTGGTCGCTCCCGGACCGGCTCGGCCTCATCCTCTGGATCTTCATCGGCGGATCGGTGGGGATGCTGGACGCGGTCGACGGGTGGGTCGCCCGCCGCTGGGGCCCGGTGACCCAGCTCGGCAAGGCGATCGACCCCGCCACCGACGCCCTCTTCTTCAGCGTCGGCGCGCTGGGCAGCGTCTGGCTGGGCATCTTCACCTGGTGGCTGGCCGTCCTCGTCGTGGTCCGCTACATCGGCCCGCTGCTGCTCACGCCGGTGGTCTTCCTCCTCCGGCGGCGGCCCGAGCTGGTGCGCACCAGTTGGGGCCGCTACAGCACCATGCTCACCGGTCTGGTCCTCTTCGTCTGCATGCTGGTCAAGGTCTGGGGCGGGCCGGTCACCCTGGTCAACCTGGTGGTCGGCCTGCCGCTGCTCATCCCCACCACCGTGCTCCATTTCCGCTCGCTGATCGAGCGGGTGGTCTCCGCGCCCCGCGCGCCGGACCCGAGGACAGCCACGGCTCCCTGATCGGCCCAGGGGTCGGAGCCGGTCCCGCGCTCATAATCGGGCCGCCGTGCGTGCTGTCATCAAGTCCTCCCCCCGCCCCGGTATCACCATCACCGACGCTCCCGAGCCCTCCGCCGGTCCCGGCGATGTCCTCCTCCGGGTGGTCGCCGCCTCGATCTGCGGTACCGATATCCACCTTTACGACTGGAACCCCTGGGCGCAGGCCCGGGTTCACCTGCCCCGGGTCATGGGCCACGAGATCTGCGGCGAGGTCATCGCGCTCGGGGAGGGGGCGGATGGCCGCGTGCGGGTCGGCGACCGGGTCGCGGTCGAATCCCACATCGTCTGCCATCGCTGCCCGGAGTGCCTGCGCGGCGACTACCACGTCTGCGCCAACACGCGGATCGTCGGTGTCGACGCCGACGGCGGATTCGCCACCCTCGTGGCGCTCCCCGCCGAGAACGTCTGGCCGGTCGGCCCCGAGATGGCTCCGGCGGTCGCCGCCGCCATGGAGCCCTTCGGCAACGCCGTCCACGCCTGCTCCTGCGGGGACCTGGAGGGCGCCACCGTCGCCGTCTTCGGCTGCGGCCCGATCGGCTGCGCCGCGGTGGCGGTGGCCAAGGCACGGGGGGCCGCGCGGGTGATCGGGGTCGAGCCCAACCGATACCGGCTCGAGCTGGCCGAGCGGATGGGCGCCGACGTCCTGGTCCAGTGCGGGGAGGGGAGCGCTGAGACGGAGGTCCGCCGAGCCGCGGGCGGCGACGTCGACTGCGCGCTGGAGATGAGCGGAGCACCGGTGGCGGTGGTCGCGGCCACTCGCTTGGTCCGATCCGGAGGGTGGGTCTCTCTGCTCGGCATCGGCGACGCTCCCACGACCCTCGACCTCTCCCCGGACGTGGTGATGCGCGGCGTGACCCTCTTCGGGGTGACCGGACGGCGGCTGTACGCCACCTGGGAGGAGACCTCCCGGTATCTGCGGAGTGGCGCGATCGACGCCGAGGCACTGATCACCCACCGCTTCGCCATGGCCGACATCGAGGAGGCGATCCGGCTCATCAAGTCCGGACGCTGTGGCAAGGTGTCGCTGCAGCCATGACCGAGATACCGCGTCCCTCCGAGGCGGTCCAGGCACTCGACCGGTCGCTCGCCGCCGACCTCGACCGGCTCCGCGCGGAGGGCCTCTACCACCCGCTCCGGGTCCTGGAGTCCCCGCAGGGGCATGAGGTGACGATCGCCGGCCAGAGGCTGATCAACCTCAGCAGCAACAATTACCTCGGCCTCAACACCCACTCCCGCGTGGTCGAGGCGGCGGTCGCGGGGGCGCGGAAGTGGGGCGCCGGCACCGGCGCCGTCCGCACCATCGCCGGGACCCAGTCGGTTCACCAGGAGCTCGAGGTGCGCCTCGCCGCCTTCAAGCGGACCGAGGCCGCGCTGGTCTTCCAGAGCGGTTACACCGTCAACGTGGGCGTGCTCAGCGCGCTGCTCGAGGAGGGCGATGTCGTCGTCAGCGACAAGCTCAACCACGCCTCGATCATCGACGGCATCCGGCTCACCAAGGCGGACCGCATCCTCTACGAGCACTGCGACCTCGACGATGCGGAGCGGGCCCTGACGCAGGCGCAGGCCAAGGGATACCGGCGCATCCTCCTGGTGACCGACGGCGTCTTCTCCATGGACGGCGACATCGCTCCCCTTCCCGGCCTGGTGGAGCGCGCCGAGCGTCATGGGGCGGCGGTGATGGTCGACGACGCCCACGCCACCGGCGTGCTCGGCGACCACGGGCGGGGGAGCACCGACCACTTCGGCCTCCATGGCAGGGTGGCGCTCAACATCGGCACCCTCTCCAAGGCGGTCGGGGTGGTGGGCGGATACGTCGCCGCCAGCCAGACCGTGCGCGACCACCTCATCCAGAAGGCCCGCCCCTTCCTCTTCTCCTCCAGCCATCCGCCCGCGGTGGCCCTCTCGTGCGTCGCCGCCATCGACGTCCTGGAATCCGAGCCGGAGCTGATGGAGCGGCTGTGGGAGAACACCCACCGCTTCAAGGAGGGGCTCGCCGGTCTCGGCTTCGACATCGGAGCCAGCCAGACCCCGATCACGCCGGTGATGTGCGGCGATGCGGCGATCGCAACCCAGCTCTCCGACCTGCTCCTGGAGCGGGGGGTCTTTGCCCAGGCGATCGGCTTCCCGACCGTCCCGCTCGGCAGGGCCAGGATCCGCACCATCGTGACCGCCACCCACACCCACGGTGAGCTGGACCGCGCCCTCGAAGCCTTTGCGGATGCCGGGCGCCGTCTCGGGCTGGTCGGAGGGTGAGCGGCAGAGGGAGGTCGGCGCCGCCTCTGCCGGGCGCCGTTCGCATTGACGGCGGAGCCACGGCCCCCTCCCGTAACGGGCTCCTGCCGGTGGACTTCTGGTGGATGACACCTCGAGGGAGGCGCTGACATCGCCCGTCGCACCGATGCCGAGCTCGAGGAGGAGCGTCAGCTGATCCTGGCGGCGCAGCAGGACCGGGCAGCGTTCGCGCCGCTCTACGAACGCTACGTCGACCAGATCTTCGCCTACATCTACACCCTCACCAGGGACCGGGAGCTCGCCGAGGACGTGACCGCCGCAACCTTCGCCAAGGGCTTGGAGGAGCTGCCGCGCTTCGAATGGCGCGGCGTGCCCTACTCGTCGTGGCTCTACCGCGTCGCCTCCAACCTGGTCGCCCGGCAGCGCCGCCGGCCGGCGTGGATCGAGCTGGCCCCTGGCCTGGCGAGCGACGAGCCGTCGCCGCTCGAGGAGGTGGAGAGAAACGACCGCGCCGCCGAGGTCCGCGCCGCGGTCCGGTCCCTCCCCGACGATCAGCGCCAGGCGGTGGCGCTCCGCTTCGGCGGGGAGATGCACAACCGCGAGATCGCCGAGATCATGGGCCGCAGCGAGGGGGCGGTCAAGCTGCTCACCTTCCGTGCCCTGACCACGCTCCGCAAGCGTTTCGGTGCGCCACTACCGGAGGAGGCGCGCCGCGCTGCCGAGCTGCACCAGGAGACGCAGCGGCGGCGTCCCCCCGTGCTTCCGCCGGATCTTGCCGAGGGCCGGGGATGATCGACGACGTCGAGCGGCTCGATGCCGCGCTCAATCGCCAGCGGATCGGGGCCAGCGTCGAGGACCTGCCGCCCTCGCTCCGGGGCCTCGTCCAGCTCGCCGTGGAAGTCGGCGACTCCTACCGCGTGAACAGCCTGACCCCCGCTGAGCGTGAGCGGATCTACGCCGAGGCGCTGGTCCGGCTGGAGGCCGCCCACCGTCACCTCTGGCAGCGGATCGACGGCCGCGGCGCCGCGGTCATCGGAGGCGCAGCCGCGGTCACCGCGGTGGCGGCGGCCATCAGCGTGGGGGTGATCCTCGGGCACCGCGGCCATCGACTCGGGCCGGCGGCCGTCTAGCACCCTTCGTGGACCCCGGGAGGGGACAGGCAGGGCGGCCCGCGATACAGTCGGCCCATGGCCACTGATGACGAACCCGAGGGTCTGGACGACCGCGAGCGCGCGCGCAACCGGCGACGAGACCGCAAGCAGCGTCCCCGCATGGTTGTCGACAACGCCGGCGTGAAGCGCGTGCTCCAGGCCCTCGCCTTCCGGAGGCGACGGGACGCCGCGGGTCCACGCGAGGGGTCGCCGACGCCCTGAGGCGGGGCCACCGGCTCTCGCGCCGGGCTGCAACAGCCGGTGACGGCCGGACCCAGGCGCCACTGGCGTAGCCGACAATGGGCCGATGTCCGAGACGGGCGCCCCTGCACCTCCCCCGGAGCACCCGCCGTCCGGCTCGCCGCCCCCGCCCGGTGGGAGTCCGATGCCGGATCCCGGTGCGGCGCCTGGCGCCGTTCCGCCGCCGCTGGCCCCCCCGCCTCCCGGGTACGGGCCCCCTCCCGGGTACGGCCCGCCCCCCGGATACGGACCGCCCCCCGGATACGGACCTCCCCCCGGATACGGACCTCCCCCCGGCTACGGCCCTCCCCCCGGCTACGGACCTCNNACGGATCTCCCCCCGGGTACGGCCCTCCCCCTGGCTACGGCCCTTCTCCGGGCCATTCACCGGCCGGATTCCCCACCTGGGCGTGGGCGCCCCCGATCACCGGCTCGGGCCGCTTCCGGGCTCAGTCGTTCGGTGAGCTGCTCGACTCGACGTTCACGGTCTACCGCCGGAAGTTCCTGATCATCCTGGCGATCACCGCCCTCTTCCAGCTGCCCTATCTCGCCGTCCAGTTCTTCTTTGAGCAATCCGCGCTCGGGACCATCCTCTCCTACTCCACGCGACCCCAGCCGACCACCTCGGCAGCCGCCCTCAACGCGCTGGGACCCGTGCTGACCGCCGAGATCATCGTCCTCGCCCTCTCGCTCGCCTACTACCTGCTGCTGCTGCCCCTGGCCCAGGGAGCGGTGATCCGGGTGGTGAGTGACGAGTACCTGGACCGGCCCTCCGGCGTGGGTCCCGCGCTCGGCACGGCGTGGCATCGCATCGGCGGGCTGATCGGTTATGTGCTGCTCGAGCTGGGGGTCTGGTTCGGTCCTCTCGTGGTCGTCGCCGCGTTTGTCTTCCTGATCGCGATATCGGGGAGTGGCGCGGCCGCCATCGCGGTGATGTTCCTGCTGCTCCTCGCCTGGCTCGTCTACTTTCTCTTCACGTACATCAGGATGTGCCTCGGCATCCAGACCGTCGTCCTGGAGCGGCTCTCGCCGGTGGCCGCCCTCCGCCGGAGCATGCGGCTGACCCACGGCTCCTTCTGGCGGATCGTCCTCTTCTACTTCGTGATCGGCCTGGTGAGCGGCATCCTGAGCGACACCCTCACCCTGCTCACCGGCCTGGTGGCCGGCGCCGCGCCGCTCTCCACCCGGACGGCGATCGAGGTGCTCGCCGGCGGCGTCGTGCAGATCTTCACCTCGCCCTTCATCCTCATCCTGCTGACCCTCCTCTACTACGACATCCGGATCCGGCGCGAGGCATTCGACATCGAGATGCTCGCCCAATCGGTCTGACCGTGATGCCCGGCCGCCGCACCCTTCTCCTCGCGCCGATCCTCCTCGGCGCCACCGCCCTTCTGGGGGGTGCCGTCCCGGTCTCGGCGTCCGGCTGCAGCGCCGANNGGAGCAGCAGCTCCAGGCGCTTGCATCTGCGGACGGGGCGACCGCCGCGCTCGATCCGATCATCGCCGACCTGCGGAGCGGCGACCTCGCGGGCGCGGAGCGTCTGCTCGGCACCGAGATCGCGACCCTCCAGGCCCCGGCCGCCTCCGGTTGCGGTCCGGAGACGAGCCATCAGCGCCAGGCGCTCTCGGGCGTCTACGGCTCCCCGACCTTCGCCAACCTCGATCAGCCGCCGCCGTCGAACTGGTTCCAGCAGCTGCTCACCGACATCGGCAGCTTCGTGGGCCACGTGGTCGGATTCCTGGGGCCGTTGTGGGCCATCCTCCTGGCGGCCCTCGTCCTCGCCGTGGTGCTGGCGATCGCCGGCTGGCGGATCCGCCGGGTCATCGCCTCGGGGCGAGAGCCGACGCTGGACCCGGGAGACGTGCCGGCCGATGCCGACGCGGAGGTGGAGTGGGCCGGGGCGCTCGCGGCGTCGGAGCGCGGCGATTTCCGCGAGGCCGTGCGCCGTGCCTTCCGCAGCGCCCTGGTGAGCCTGGTCCAGCGCGGAAGGCTCCCGGTGCAGCCGGCCTGGACCACCCCGGAGCTGCTCGCCCACGCCCGGGGCGACCCCGAGCTGTCCGCCCGGCTCGGGCCGGCCGCGGCGGGATTTGATCGTGCCTGGTACTCGGAGGCACCCGTCGACGCCGACCGCTGGGAGGAGCTGCGGGGCCAGTGCCAGGCGATCCGCGCGCTCACCGGCCGGGGCCGGCCACCGGCATGAAGCGCTCCACGGCCACGCCGGTCGCGATTCTCGTCGCGGTGCTCGCCATCTTGGTTCTGGTCCTCGTCATCGCCGCTCCGGGGCCCGGCGGGGACGACGACTACACCAGCACGGGCAATGACAAGGTCGGGACCCTCGCCCTCTACGACTGGCTGCAGGCGGTCGGCGACAACGTCGACCGCGTCGACTCCGAGTTCACCCTCGGCGGTGCCGACGTGCTGATATCGGCCGCGCCCCTCGACGAGTACGCCTACACCGCGAGCGAGGCCGCGATCCTGACCGCCTTCCTGCGCGGTGGCGGAGAGGCGATCCTCTCGGTCGTCGACCCCGATGCGGCGGCGGCGGTGCTCCAGCCGCTCGGGATCGACGCCCAGGCCTCCGACTCCAGCGCCGCCTCGCCCAGCCAGCCGTACCCCGGGAGCACCGGCGTCGGCAGCGTCCCGCTCGTCCCGTCGGGGGAGCCCCCGCTCGGCAACGTCTGGGGGTTCTCCGGCGGTGGCGGCAGCCTCGTGCCCCTCCTGGGCAGCGCCGCGGCCCCGGTCGCCGTCGCCGTACGGGTCGGCGCCGGCCGTCTCTACCTCATCGGGAGCGACTACCCGCTGAGCAATGACGGACTCCGGCGCGGGGCCTCCGCCGCCTTCATCCTGGGGCTGGTCCAGGACGCTCGCGGCAATCGGATCGACTTCGACGAGATCCACCATCTCGGCGCCGCCGGGAGCGAGAGCCAGGGACTGACCGCCGTCTTCCAGGGGCCGCTCCTCGCCGCCGCGGCGCTCGCCCTGGTGATCGCCCTCGCCTACCTGGTGACCAGCGGGCGCCGGCTGGGGCGCCCGCTGCCACGGCGGGACCCCGCGCGCGTCCCCAGCGTCCTCGAGCACATCGACGCGGTCGGCCACCTCCTCTCGCGCACCCACGCGCGGGGGGCGGTGGCGGGGCGCTACGCGGAGGAGCTCAAGCTCCGTGTCGGGAGGGTCACCGGGGTCGAGCCACGCCTCCCGGACACCGATTTCGTGGCGGCGCTCGCGAATTTCGGGGAAGAGCGGGCGCACGCGGCCGGCGTCCTCCTCGTGGAGGCGCGGATCATGGCCGGCGGCCGCCCCTCGGAGGGTGAGTTGCTCGGGCTGGCCCGACGGGTCGACGCGCTCGAATCCGAGTGGGGCGTGGCCGCGATCCGCTGAGCACCCCCGCGCCCCGGTCGTGATGACGGAGTCCACCCGGGCACTCCGATTGGCTGCGACAATGCCTCCCGATGCCCGCCGCCGCCGACCTCCGCAGCACCGTCCAGCAGACCATCGGCCGGGCCGTGGTCGGGCAGCAGCAGGTGATCGACGGGCTGCTGCTCGCCGTCCTCTGCCGCGGGCACGTGCTGCTCGAGGGGGTCCCGGGGACTGCCAAGACGCTGATGGCCCGCTGCCTCGCGGCGTCGATGGACGCCGGCTTCAAGCGGGTCCAGTTCACGCCCGACCTGCTCCCCTCGGACATCATCGGGACCAACGTGTACCGCCCTGACAGCGGCACCTTCGCGTTTCGACCCGGGCCGATCTTCACCGACACCCTGCTCGCCGACGAGATCAACCGCGCTCCCGCCAAGACCCAGGCCGCTCTCCTCGAGGCGATGGAGGAGCGCCAGGTCACGAGCGACGGCCAGCGGATGCCCCTGGGCGGTCGCTTCCTGGTGGTGGCCACGCAGAACCCGATCGAGTACGAGGGGACGTACCCGCTTCCCGAGGCCGAGCTCGACCGCTTCTTCCTCAAGCTGGAGGTCCAGGTCCCGGCCCCCGCCGCCGAGGCCGAGATGTTGCGCCGCTTTGACCGGGGGTTCGACCCCCACGACCTGGCGGCGGCCGGGATCGCCGCGGTGGTCGACCAGGCGACCCTCGACGCGGCGCGCGCCGAGGTCGCGAAGATCACGGTGAGCGAGGCGATCGTCGGCTACATCGGCCAGATCGTGGCGGCGACGCGGATGAGTCCCGACCTCTCCCTGGGGGCGAGCCCGCGGGGCGCGATCGCGCTCCTCCTCGGGGGCAAGGCGATGGCGGCGCTGCGGAGCAGGGACTTCGTGGCTCCGGAGGACGTCAAGGACATCTGCGTCCCGGCGCTTCGCCACCGGCTGATCCGCCGCCCGGAGGCGGAGATCCAGGGTGTCAGCGAGGTGGCGGCGGTGGAGCGGGCGGTGAACCGCGTGCCGATCCCCCGGTGAGCGGCGCCGGCACCGGGATCGGCGGTACCGAGCGGCGCCCATGACCCGCTGGGGGGCGGTGTTCCTCCTCGTCGCCCTGGTCCCCCTGGCAGCCGCGGCGGCGTACCCGGCGCTGCTCCTCCCGGGCGTCGCCGTCTTTGCCATCGCCGCCCTCACCGTCCTCATCGACTGGCGCCGTGCTCCCGGGCGGGATCGCCTCAGCGTGGCCCGAGAGCACGAGGAGATCCTCTCCGTCGGGCGGCCGAATCCGGTGACCGTCCACATCGGTGTGCACCCCCGCCTGCGGCGGGCACTTCCCGCCGAGGTCCGCGACGAGCATCCACCCCGGCTCGCGGCCGAGGGGGCGGCGGGCCGCCTGGGGCTGCCCGGCACCCTCCATTACACCGTGACCCCGGCGGGGCGCGGAGAGGAGAGGTTCGGAGCCACCGTGATCCGCTGTCCGGGACCCTGGCGCCTCGGGCTGCGCCAGTCCTCGGTCGGGGAGGGGGAGACGGTCCGGGTCGACGCCGACCTCGCTGCCATCCGCGTGTACGAGGCCCTGGCCCGGCGTGGCCAGCTCGCCGAGCTGGGGGTGCGGACCCAGCGGCGGCCGGGTGAGGGCACCGAGTTCGAGAGGATCCGGGAGGCGGTCCCGGATGACCCCCAGCGCCGCATCAACTGGAAGGCGACCGCCCGCACCGGGCGGCTGATGGCGACCGAGCTGATTCCCGAGCGTGCCCAGCCGGTCATCGTCTGCCTCGACCACGGCCGGCTGATGGGAGTGGGGGCGGGGGCCCTGACCAAGCTGGACCACGCCATCAACGCCGCCCTGCTGCTCATCCACGTCGCCCTCGCCACCGGGGATCGGGTCGGGCTCTTCGCGTTCGCCGACCAGGTCACCGTCACCCTCCCGCCTCGACCCGGGAGGCTGCAGATGCGGCGCTTCCTCGACGCGGTCCGCCCACTCCGTGCCGGTGAGGTGGAGGCCGACTACGACGAGGCGCTCGCCCAGCTCAGCCGCTGGCAGCGGCGCCGGGCGCTGGTCGTGATCTTCACCGACGTCCTCGATCCGGATCAGGGCCAGGCCCTGGTCCGGCAGTGCGCCCGGCTGCGCCGCCAGCACCTGCCGCTCGTGATCACGGTCCGCGACCCGGCCCTGGAGGACACCGCCCGGTCCCGGCCGGTCGACGCGCCCTCCACCTACGCCCGCGCGGTGGCGAGCGGGCTGGTGGCCGATCGCGAGCAGACCCTCGAGCTGCTCCGCCGGAGCGGCGTCGAGACCCTCGACGCCGACGCCCGGACCCTCTCCCCGCGCCTCGTCAACCGCTACCTGGAGCTCAAGCGCAGCTCACGTCTGTGAGCTCCGGCCGGCGTGCGCCGCCGGACCACCTCGAGGGCGCTGCAGACGGCTACGGCCCCGCCGGGGACGGCGGAGAGGAGCTGGGCGGGTCAGGGGGTGGCGAGAGCGGGGGCGACCCGGGCGGCTGGTAGGCGGGGCCGGTGGGTGCCCCGAGGGGCGGAGGGGTCGGGTAGCCCTGCCCTGGGTCCGGCGGAGGGGGAGGCGCGTAGTACGGGCTGGGCGGCCAGGGAGGCGGGGCGGACGGCGGGGTTGGGTAGCCGGGTGCCGGGCCGTATCCGGGCGGGGGATATCCGGGCGGCGGGCCATATCCGGGCGGTGGCGCCATCGGGTAGCCGGCGCCGGCGCGCACTCCGCCAAAGGCCGCCCTCGCACTCGCGGCCAGGCCGAGCGTCCAGATGATCGCCACGTTGAGGACGATGAGGATGAGGCCGGGAATCGGACTCGACTGGAACGTCGTCCCGTTGCTGGTGTCGACGTAGGTCTGCGATCCACCGACGGTCGAGAGGAGCCCGACGATGAGGCCCAGGGATGCCAGGACAAGGCCGGTGACCCGTGGCCCTCCGGTGAGCCGGCCCATCGCCGCGCCCGACCAGATGCTGGCGATCGCCAGTCCCACGAGAACCGCGCCGAACGCGGTGACGGCGATCCCGACACCGGATGTCACACCGTTGAGCGAGGTCACCTGGCCGTTGATGGTGAAGCTGTTCCCCACGGTTATGACCACGATGCCGACGACCACCACCAGGAGTCCGAGCAGCAGCCAGAGTGCGCCCTCGGTGATGAGCAGCACCCGTCCCGCGGTCACTGAGCCCGGAATCGGCGGTCGATACATGGGGATCTCCCTTCAGATCGCGACGGTGGCCCGGGCCGGGGTGGCCGGGCCGAGTTTGGGGGTGACCATGACCGCGGCGCGCCGGCTACGGCGCGGGTGGCGGCGGGGGGAACTCGTACGCGCCATCCGCGGGTGCGTCGGGCGGTGGCGGTGGCGGCGGAGGCGGCGGGAAGGCGTCTGAGGCACCCGGCTGTCCGTACGCCGGGGGAGGGCCGTACCCCGCCGGCGCCATCGCGGGGTAGCCGGTGGGCGGCGGCAGGCTCCGAAAGGCCGCCCTGGTCTTCCCGCTGAAACCGAGGGCCCAGATGATCAGCAGGTTGACGACGATGATGATGATGCCGGGAATCGGCGAGCCGCGGAATGATGGCCCCGTCGTCACGTGAACGGTGGTGCGCGCGGAGCCGAGCGCGCTCACGATCCCGAGCAGGAGGCCCAGGGAGGCGAGGACGATGCCGGTCACCCGCGGCCCGGTGGTCAGCCGGCCCATCGCCGCGCCCGACCAGATGCCGATGAAGGAGATCACGAGGATGACCACCGCGAAGGCGAGGACCGTCCCGCCCACCACCCCGGCCGCAGCCGAGACGTTGGCGCCGGAGTAGCCGAGCTGCTGCAGGCGGTTCGAGAGCGCCCCTCCGGCCGAGAGGAACCAGACTCCCACGCCGGCGACGGCGACCGCTCCGAGCAGCCACAGCACACTCTCGACGAGCAGCAGGACCCGCCCCAGGGTGAGCGATCCGGGAACCCGTGGTCGTTGCATCTGAACTTGCTCCTGTCGGGTGGTCGAGGTGGCGACCGGATCGGCCTGCCGCATCCGGCGACTATAGATGGGGTCGGGCGGTCACGTCTGAATTCGGGTCCGACGCGCCAGCTGGCCGGTCGCCGTCGACGGGTGGGTCGGCGGACGCCGGCGTGGCGGATCCGGAGCCAAAGAAATACGCATGCAGTTCCGGCCAGTAGTGGAGGAGGAGGACGGCAGCTCCGGCTGCCGGCCCGAACACCCACGTCTCCACCGAGTTGGTCATGAAGCCGATCAGGTAGACGGCGAGCGCGATTTCGGCGACGGCGAGCAGCGGCCGGGCGCCGGCGCCACGCGCCGTCACCTGCTGCTCCACGACGACGAGGGCGATGCCGATGACGACCAGGAGGAGGGCGAGCACGGTCACCCCGCTCCCGGTGAGCGACTGCTTGTCGACCAGCCCGGTGAGCGAGATCCCCGTGCTCGCGCCGCCGATGATGAGGACCTCGAGGGCCAGGGCGGCGATCAGCACCATGATGGCCGCCTGGCAGTACAGGATCGTCCGCGCCACCCTGAGGCGCATGGGGAGCCGGCTGCCACCGAAACGCATGGGCGCAGATTAAGCCGCCGCCCGGGGCACTGGGTTGTTTGTGAACACTTCGTAGCCGGCCGGCGGCCTCTCGACGCGCCGGGCTGCCGCGGCCACAGCCCCTCGGGGGCGCCGGTGGTCAGCTCGGCGCGGTCACCTCTTCCGCGTCGGGCATCGCCTCCAGGGCGGCGACCACGGCGCGGGTGAGCTGCGTCGGCGTCGACGCCCCCGAGGTGACCCCCACCCTGCGGACGCCCCGAAACCACTCCGGCCGCAGCTCGGCGGCGGTGTCGACCAGGAACGCCGGCTTGTGTCCCAACTCCTCGACGACCTGGGCCAGACGCCGGCTGTTGCTGCTCCGCCGGCTCCCCACCACCACCACGCAGTCGACGTCGTCGGCGGCCAGCACCGCCGCCTCCTGGCGCTCCTGGGTGGCCCGGCAGATCTCGTTGTGGACCTCGATCTCGGGGAAGCGCTCGGTGAGGCGGTCGATGATGGCCTGGGTGTCCCACATCGACAGAGTGGTCTGGCAGGTGACCGCCAGACGGGTCCCGGGGGCGAACTCCAGGGCATCTGCCTCTTCGATTGATTCAATCAGCGTGGTGTTGTCCGGCGCGACGCCCATCACTCCCGCCGGCTCGGGATGGCCGCGCTTGCCGATGTAGATGACGTGCACCGCGCGCGCGGTCAGCTCGCGGACCAGGTCGTGGGTGCGCGTGACGTCGCTGCAGGTCGCGTCGACGATGGTCAGGCCACGCTCGCGGGCGGCGTCCACCACCTGGGGGGAGATGCCGTGGGCGGTGAAGATGACCGTGCCCTCGGTGATCTGCGCGAGGCCCTTCATCCGGTCGGATTCCGCCACCAGGCGGACACCGGCCTCCTCCAGCTCGCGGGTGGCGTGCTCGTTGTGGACCAGGTAGCCGAGCATGGTCACCGGCTTGCCGTCGCTCTCGGCGCCGACCCTCTTGGCCAGCCGGATCGCCTCGACCACACCGTGGCAGTAGCCACGGGGACGGATGCGCACGACCTCCATCCGGATCAGTCTACGCGAGGCCCCCCGCCCGCCCCCCGGCCGGCACCTTCAACCGCTCAGCGCCGCCCGTCCCTCGGGGAGGCGATCCGCCGCCGGGGCGTCCAGGGCCAGGTGGGGGCGAGCCCGGCGCTCGCGGCCGGCGAGCAGCATCCAGGCGTAGAAGCAGGCCCCGACGCCCAGGCCGATGGCGATCTTGACTCCCCCGGGCATGCCGCTCGGGGAGACGAAGGCCTCCAGGGTGCCGGACACCACCAGCAGCAGGATCACGGCGAGAGCGAGCCCCAGGGTCTCCCGGCCGGCACGGGCGAGCGCTTCGGCCCGCTTCAGCATCCCGGGCCGCAGCACCGCGTCGCCCAGACGCAGGCCCACCGCGCCGGCGGTGACGAAGATGCTCATCTCCAGCACCCCGTGAGCGGCGATCAGCGACCAGAACGCGTAGTCGTAGCCACCAGCGTGGATGGCGGCTCCCAGCGTGCCCAGGCCCCAGCCCTGAAAGAAGATCAGCAGGGCGGTGGGAACGCCGGCGCAGAGGCCGAGGATGAGGATGAGCAGGGCCACCTCCATGTTGTGCAGGAAGATGCTGGGGTCGGCCAGGAAGGGCTGGGGGAGGGTGATCCCGGACCCTCCCTGCGCCATCTCCGCGAAGAGGGAGCTGGGCACCAGGAGCCCGCGCAGGTCGGGCCGGAGGTCGTAGGCGAGCCAGCCCGCGACGACCCCGGAGAGGAGGCAGGCGAGAGAGGCGAGGAAATACCCGGCGTTGGCCCGGAAGGCCCGGGGCGCCCCGGTCGCGAAGTAGGCGACCGCGTTGTGGAACCGGGGGGCGGAGCCGCGGTTGAGCAGCACGTGGGCGCGCCCGCAGAGCGAGTTGAGGTACTCGGTGACGGGCTGATCGGGGAAGTCCCGCCGGGCGATGGCGAGGTCGCTCGCGGTGCGCCGGTAGAGGATCGCGAAGCGTTCGATGTCAGCCGCCCCCAGGCTGCGGAGGTGGTTGCCCGCGAGCGCCGCGGTTCGCGTCTCCAGCTCAGCCCAGCGGGTGCGGCGGCCGGCGGAGAACGATTCCAGGTTCATGGCATCCAGGGCGGGCGAGCACCGGGGCCGGCTGGGGAGCCGAACGGCGGCGAGGGGGGCGGTCCCCCGCTCTCGAAGCGCGGCGCGAGCTGCATGAAGAGCCGCTCCAGGAAGAGCTCCGGCGGCCACATCCGCTCGGGGGCCCCGGGCGGTAGCTCCATCCGGTCGAGCAGCCTCACCGTGAGCCGTCCCGCCAGGTCGGCGCGCTGCTCCGGTCGGAGTCCGGGGCGGCTCAGGAAGGTGCGCACCGCCGAAAGCTCGTGCTCGCCCAGACGGCTGAGGCCGTCGATGCCGGGACCGGGTTCACGGGTGCGCAGGTACACGGGCGCGGGAGCCGTCGCGGTCAGGAGTGTGACCGGGCTCCGCTCCCGCACCACCACGGTTCCGGCGACGAGGTCGCCGAGACGCCGGGACTGGGGGTGGAAGAAGAGCAGGATGGCCCCCACTCCGAAGATGTCGACGATGTAGGCCGCGCTGCGGAGGAAGTACTCGCCGCTGCTCGCGGTGCTGCCGTCGACCCGGATCACCCGGATGCCCATGGCGGACTTGCCCAGCGTCCTGCCTCCGCTCACGGCCTCCGAGATCGTGAAGTAGAGGACGGCGATGATCACCCAGGAGGCGACCAGCAGGTAGGAGAGGAGGCTGAAGACGACGAGCGTGTTGGCCTCGCTGCTGTTGCCGGCGGCCGCCGCCGCGATCGCGATGACCAGCACCGAGACGATGAGGAGCAGGCAGCCGAGGACGAGAAGATCCAGCAGCGCCGCGGTGAGACGTGTGGCCACTCCCGCGACCCGGAAGGAGATGCCGACGTTGTCGGCCGTCGTGACCCGCTGGGTGTCGTAGCCAGTGTTCACGCTCGGTTCATGGCCGCCTGAGGAATATCAGGTAGAAGGCTCCGAACACCAAGACAATTCCGATATTCACCATCAGCCGTTCCCAGGGTAGGTTTCTGAAGAATGCAACATCCAGACCGACAACGATGGCCACCATCGCGACCAGGTAGAGGACGAGACCCGCGTTTCTGCTCATTTCAGGTGAGACCTCCTTGCGACCGCATCATCGCCGCTCGAAGCGGATGGGCTTGCACCTGCGCCCCTGGTGGGGTGTGACGGCGCGCCCCCGCTCTTCGCCACCCGAGCGATGGCTTTCTTGCCCTGCGCGGCGCGCGAGGTCACGGCCGCCGCTCGCGCGGCCCACGACCTCGCATCCTCGCCCGGCGTGGCCAGAAGGCCGGACGCCGTGAACTCCTCACCGAGTCGCACTCGGTTCCAGAGGGCTCCGATGAGGAGGAACTCGGAGAGGAAGAAGAGCCAGGTGGCGAGCAGGAAGAAGAGGGCCAGGCTCTGACCGTAGGTGTCGAACCCGTGGGCCAGCTTGGCGTAGAGGGGGAAGAGGAGGGTGATCAGCTCGATGAGCACGCCGGAGACCAACGCCCCGGGCCACAGCTGGCGGATGCGGAAGGTCCGGTTGGGCACCAGGCGGTAGATGGTGAGCGTGAGGGCTCCCATGGCGAGGAACCCGGCCACCGGTCCGATCCCGGCCATCACCGGGATCAGGTTCATCAGGGTGTTGGCCGCGACCGCGATCAGCAGGCCCGCCACCAGGACAAACATCATCACGGCGCCCATCGCGCGCTGGCGCAGGAAGCCGCGCTGGGGAAAGTCGAAGATGCGGCTCAGGCAGAACTCCAGGGATCCGAAGAAGTTGGTGACGCCCCAGAGCAGGCCCAGGATGCCGGCGATGCCCAGCAGCCCCGCGTAGTGGTGCAGGTCCAGGGTGACCAAGGTGGTGAGATCTTTGCCGCTCTGACCCGGGAGGGCCCTGAGGATGGCGGTCTGCGCCTGGCTCTGGATGCCCGGGCCGTTCACCACCAACCCGATGATGGCGAGGGCCCCGAGGATCATCGGGAACATCGNNACCGCGTTGAAGGCCAGGCCGGAGGCGTGACTCCCGCTGTGGGTCGAACCGTATGCACTGAGGACCCGTCCCGGGGTGCTGGCCCGGAGACGGGGCGGAAGCGCGCGGCGGGCGCGGGCGGCGATTGCGGGTCCGCCCTCCCGGGGCGTGGCCGTTTCCATCACCCCATTCTGGCCGGGCGGTGGCGACGGTGGGACCACCCACGCTACTCGACGATGGCGACCGTCTGACCCTCCTGGACGACCTCGCCCTTGGCGGCCAGGATGGCCGTCACGGTGCCGGAGATGGGGCTGGTCACCGGGATCTCCATCTTCATGGACTCGAGGACCATGATCGTCTCGTCCTCCTCGACCCGCTGGCCCACCTCGGCGACGATCCGCCAGAGGCTTCCCAGCACCTCGGCCTTGACCTCCACCGGGTCGTCACCGTGCCCGCAGTCGGGGGGCGAGCCGGTCGGGGAGGGCACAGGTGCCCTTCCCGACCGATGCCCTCATCACCTGGCTCCGATCACGCCCCGACGACGAGCAGGCGGTTGTCCACCCAGCCCGTCCAGCCGTTCGAGCAGAGGACGTGGGCCCATGCCCCGCGCACCTCGGTCACCTGGACCGGAAGGTGGCCGCCGAGAGTGGCCACCACCGCTCCGGCGGGGTCGGGGGCGGCCCATGCCTGCATCCCCTGGGGCGGGACCTTGTGGCCGGGGGTCCAGGCCGGCTGGGCAGGAGCCGGAGCCGGCGCGGGCACCGCCGCGACCTCCGGCGTGAACGGCGCGCCATAAGCCTGTCCGGAGCCGCCGGCTGCGGCCGTGGTCGCCTCTGCGAGCGGGCCCGGGGTCGCCTCGAACTCGATGGGCGCGGTCGACGCCGGGTAGCTCTGACCCGGGGAGTCGAGCGGGTGGTAGGGCGATGCGAGCGGCTCGAAGGTCGTCTCCCCCGCGTCTCCCCAGGGGCTGGCGGCCGGTGCCGGCTCCACGGCATCGATGACCGAGGCATCCGCGACGGGTAGCTCCTCCTGCTCCGTCCCAAGGGCGCCGGTTGATGCGTCCGTCGTGGCGACCTCGGTTGCGGAAGCGGCCGACGGCCAGGCCCAGGGACTCGGTGCGGGGGCCGCCTCGACCTCGGGAGCAGCCTCTGCCCCGGGGGCGGCCTCGACCTCGGCCGTCGCAGCCTCGGGTGCCGCCTCCGACGCGGGAGCCGAGTATGCCGGCTCGGGGTAGGCCATCGATCCCGTGTCCTCGGCCTCCGGAGCCGCCTCGGGGGCGGTCTCCACCACAGGGGTGGCGTCGGCTTCGGGTGCCGGCACGTACTCGGGAACCGGCGCGTACTCGGGGATCGCCGCGTCCTCGGGAGCCGCGGCCTCCTCCGGGACGGCGGTCTCACCCGCTGCCGCGGCGACGTCGGCTGCTTCGGCCCCGCCCACAGCGGCAAAGGCTGCGCTGGCCCCCGCCGGCGACCATGACCAGGTCGAAGGAGCGGCGTCGGAGATGCCGTCCGCCACCGAGGCGGAATCGGCAGCGGCGCCTGCGATGGCCGGGACGGCCGCATCCGTCGCCGCGCCGGCGACACCGACCACCTCGGTCGCTTCGACCGGCGTCGTGGATGCCTCGGCGGTCACCCCGGTGAGCCGGAGCACGGCGCTCCAGGTCCGGTGCAGCTCGCTGACAGCGGTGAGGAGGCTGTGCTTGGTCAGCCCGTCGAGCACGATCCAGGTGCTGATCACCACCTGCTCTCCGGCCGGGTCGAGGCTGGCGGTCACCGGGCCCGGACGCCGCTCCTCGAGCTCGACCAGGTCGGCGGCGAGGTCGCCGCTCCCCGCCGGATGGGTCGCCTCAGCCAGGTCGACGACGCTGCGCAGGACCAGTCGGTCCCCTCCGTTCGGGAGGGTCGCAGTCACCTCCGCGCCTCTGCTCGCCAGCCCCAGGGTGAATTCCGCACCCTGGTCGGCGTCCTCCTCTACGCACCGAACGTCGCTGTCGGCGCTGCACCAATCGAGGATGCGCTGCTTTTCGTCAGTGGCCATGGCCCGGGAACCTCCTGTGGAGCGGCCCGATCCGCTCTCGGAGCGAGGGGGAGGGGGAAATTCTCGCAGGAAGTCGGCTGTGGGGGGCGCTTTTTGTCAGGTTAATCAAGAAACAGACGAAAGCCCTGGGGGCTCGGGTCCATGCCGATTGCCCGATAAAAGGCGTGGGCCTCGGTGCGTCGCTGGCTGGAGAGCAGCTGGAGCCGGTGGCAGTTCGCCTCGCGCGCCCTCCGGGCCGCCTCGTCCATGAGGGCGCGGCCGACCCCCCGACGGTGATGCCGGTCGTCGACGACCACGTTTTCGACGGCGGCCCAGGGACGCCCCCCATGGGTCAGGCTCGGCCGGACGATGAGGAGGTCCACGGTCCCGGCGACCACTCCGTCCACGGTCGCCACCAGCACGGTGCGGTCCGGGTCGGCGGCGATGCCGGCAAACTCCGCCTCCGCCGCAGGCACGGTGAGCGGCGGCTCGGGGGAGAGCCCGCCGGAGAGCTGCGCGTAGAGGGTCATCAGGGCCGGGACGTCGGCCACGGCCGCGGGACGGACCTCGACGCTCATGCCGGGGGATTCTGCGCGGGAGCGAGGGTCTTGCGCCCGCAACGTCCTCGCCGTCCGCTCCCGGTCTCCTCGGGTCGACCTCTGGGCCCTCAGCGATCACCACTCCTCCGGCTCGTCTACACAACTCCCACACAGGCGATCGGCAGTCTCGCGCGTGAAGTTGGGATTCGCTCCCGGCCGACCGTGCCGATACCGAGAACGCCATCGCAAGGAGGGTTAGATGACCACGTCACTTCCCGTGCCCGCAGCGGGGAACCGAGAGACAGGCGACTGGCGTGCCGGGCTCCTGCCGCACGTGTTCGCCGTGTTCTTGGTCCTTCACGGCCTGGTTCACGTATACGGTTTCACCGTTCCGTGGTTTCACCGCGGCCTCAGGGGAGTCGACTACTCGACGCGAATCCTCAATGGTTCGCTCGACGTGGGCAACACGGCCATGAAGATGCTCGGCGTCGTATGGCTGGCCGTCGCGGTCGCCTTCGTGGTGGTCGGGGTGATGCTCTGGCGTGGCCACCCCTGGGCCCGTCGAACGACCGTCACCCTGCTCCTGGGATCTGTTGTCCTCTGCACCATCGGATTGCCCGGCTCAGTGATGGGGCTGGTCATCGATGTCGTCCTGCTCGCGCTCCTCGCGGTCGTCTCGGACCGGTTGATCGCGCATTCAGAAAGGCGGGCCGGCGTCTGAGGAAGAGTCGTACCCCCGGCGGGAATCGAACCTGCGCACAAGGTTTAGGAAACCTCTGCTCTATCCACTGAGCTACGGGGGCTTGGCTTGCTAGGGAACGTGCCTGAATGCGCGGGGGTGTCCACGGCGGTCCGTGGCGGCCACAGAGAGTCGGACCGATAGTCGTAGACGGCAGCCAGCCGCCGCCTGGTCGGCACGGGCTTCCTTCGCCTCTCGCATGGGCGTGAGTCTAAGGCGGACCGGGCCAACCGGGTTGTAGGACCGCTGGGGCGACGACAGAAACTAATGCGAACGTCCGTGCGTTGCGTGCCGAGATCATCGGTCGCCCCGGTGCCACAGCGATGATGGCCGGACCGAAANNGGCATGCTGCTCACCCTGGAGAGGCGGCGGGCACAGGCTGAGGACCAGCGGCTCGGCCACGTCGACACCGCCGATAAGATCCTGGCCAGCATCGAACGTTGCTGTCTACGAATCTCCGGTACAGGACCCTAGAATGTCTGGACCAAAGCTGTGCTGAGAGCGGAAGAGGTGACGAAGGTACTGCGCCGTCGATGTGCGGTGGGCGTGCGCGGTGTGCTGGGCAAAATAGCCAAGCGGCCCACGCTCGGGAGAGGCATGGAACGCCTTGCCAGCGAGCTGGAGAACGCGACCCGGCATGGTGACCCCGTATGGGCCGGACGACGGTTCGAAGCGGCGGAGTTAGCTGCCTTGCTCTACCCTGGTCATCAGCCGCCAGACGTGATGCAACGAGCGCGGTCCGTTTTCGGGGCAGACAAACTACTGACCGTGTCCGATGTCCGTAGGGTTCTGTCACAGCTGGACCGTCAGTTCTATCCTTCACCATTCAACGTGCGTTTCGGAGTCGAGGACATTGCCCGGGTTGAGCTGGACGGCATGATCCTCGTTCTCGACAGGGAGGACTACTCGGTCTCTTCCAAGATCATCAAGGAGCGCCGCTACGAACCGCATCTCACGGCGGTGTTCAGACGCTGGTGTCGGCCCGGGATGACCGTCGTAGACGTCGGTGCCAATGTCGGCTACTACTCCATGCTTGCCGCAGGCCTCGTTGGCACCACCGGTCACGTGATGGCGGTCGAGCCATACTCTGGGAACTGCAGGCTGATCCTCCTGAGTACGGCGGCGAACGGCTTTGAGAATGTTGAGCTTCTTCCCGTAGCGGCTGATTCCAGGGCTGGATGGTCCTACTTCTCGACCCACCTTGGATCGAACGGGGGGCTTCAACCGGGCTCGGTCGAGGACTTGAGCGATGGCCGAGGAATGGTTGTTCCCGCTTTTCAGCTCGACCAGCTGGTGAGCCGGCATGTCGACTTCATGAAGCTGGACGTCGAGGGCGCCGAAGGACGGGTTGTCAAGGGCGCGAGGCGGATCATCGGCGAGGATTTCCCCGTGATCACCACCGAGTTGAGTCGAGAGATGCTCGGACGAGTGTCCGGGATCAGTGCAGAGGAATACTTGGCGGGCTTCGCCGCACTCGGGTACCAGATAAATCTGATCGACCGCTCATCACGTGAGCTACAACGGTTCTCCTCGCCCGACGAACTCCTCGCGGGTTGGTCTGACCCCCTTCAGATCGAGGATCTTCTGCTGATCCCGCCGGACGCGCGTTAGATTATTCGATACGACTTGTGCGGCCCCCCAAAGAAAGTCACTTCGGGACCGTGACGGACGCGCCCCATGGGCTGCCGGCGACGATGGCGCCGCTCTTCGTCAATCTCAGCAGTTCGTCTACGAGTATCCGCCGCCCGGACCGATGCTGACCTGACCCTCCCGGAGCCCCGGCCGTCAGCCTCCGGCCGTGCTCTCCATCGAGATCGGGAGGTAGAAGAGACCCGGTGGGACCCGCCCGTCGGCGAGACCGACGGTCTGCAGGAGCGTCTCCATCGCGGTCCGGGCAGCCTCGCGGACCCTGGTGAAGTCGGCCACCTTG
>PLAK01000124.1 GCA_003134115.1 Candidatus Changshengia sp. | reverse complement strand
CGGTCGCCAGGCCGGCCAGGGCGGGGACGAGCGCCTGCTGGTCACCGGAGACCTCGGCGATCAGCCCGGCCTCCTCGTACGCGGCTCGGGCCTGGGCGAGGTTGCCCCGCTCCTGGTGCACCTCGCCGATCAGGCAGAGCGGGTAGGCGACCATGTCAGAGCCGATCTGTTGATACCGGGTGCGGGAAGCCTCGAGGTCCACGAGGGCCTCGTCGAGAAGCCCCATGCGCAGCCTCGTCTCGCCGCGGTTGCAGAGACTGAGGGCGTGGAAGTTGGCGAAGGAGGTGAGCTCGGCGAGCCGCACCGCGACCTCCAACTCCTGGAGCGCCTCCGGGTAGGCGCCCTCCTCCAGGAAGTGGGATGCGCGATTGGTCCTGATGCGGACGGTCTGGAGGATGTCGGCCGCGTCCTCGGCGGCGCGGAGGGCCAGCAGGTAGTGGGCGTCGTTGGCACGCCGATCGCCGTCCAGCGCGGCGAGCATCGCCAGCACCGTGTGGGCGGCGGCCAGGGCTCGCCGATCGCCACAGGCGCCGGCCGCCTCCAGGGCGCGCGAGGCGAGGTCACGGCAGGCGTCGACGTCACCACGGAGCCAGTTCGCGGTGGCCGTCCAGGCCAGCAGCAGGGCCATCTCGACGGGGTCGGCGCCGAGGTCGCGGAGGCCTCTCCGGTAGACGCCGAGGGCAGCGTCCACATGTCCTCGGAGGTAGTGAAGGAGCCCGATCCGCCACGCGAGGGAGGCGGGGAGCTCCTCGCGGCCCGCGGCGAGCCGCTCGAAGCAGCTGAGCGCCCCCATCCAATCCCCCTGGATCTGGCGCGCCTCGCCGTCCAGCTGCTCGATCGCCTCGAAACGGAGGGCCGCCGGGATGGCGCGACAGGCCTCGAGCACGGTGGCGACGTGACCCGCGGCCAGGAGGGCGGACCCCCGCTCCGCCATGAGGGTGGCCAGCCGCTCCGTGGCACCGGCGCCGAGCAGGATCCGGATCGCCGCTGAGGTGTCGCCGGTGCGGCTCAACCACTCGGCTGCTACGACCTGCAGCTCGCTCGCCACTGCGGCGGGCAGGGGGAGGTGCTCCAGCGCGTACTCACGGATCAGCGGGCGCAGGGCCAGGGTCCCATCCTGCCGCCTCTCCACGAAGAGGCTCTGGCGCGCCAGGTCGGTCACCACGGCGTGCGATCCCGCCATTCCCAATGCGTCGCAGAGCCCGGGTGTGAACTGGTCGAGGAGCGCCACCCGGCTGACCACCTCACGCACCTCCACCGGCTGGTGGGCGAAGACCTCCTCGGCAAGGTAGGCGAAGAGTGGCGTACGCGTCTGGTCGAGGCTCGTCATCACCGCCTGCCGCGACTCGGACGGGGTCTCCCGAAGTGCTTCCAGAGCCAGGACCACCGCCGCAGGCCAGCCGCCGGCCAGGCGGTGGAGACGCTCGGGCAGGCCGGCCACCGCAGTGCCCAACCGCTCCTCGACAAGGCCGGCCACCTCCTCGGGTGTGAAGGCGAGCTGGTCCGCTCCGATCTCCAGGAGCTGTCCCCGGCCGCGGAGCCTCTCCACGGGAAATGGGGGGCGGGTGCGCCCCGCCAGGACCAGGTGAAGGCCGGGGGGCGCGTGGCGGCAGAGGGCCTCGATGAGGCGGGCGGAGGGGCCGGAGGCGCCGAGCTCGTCGACGTCGTCGATGATCAGGACGAGGTCGCCGGCGACGTGCTCCTCCAGGACCTGGGCGAGCCGCGAACCGAGGGCGTCCGCATGCGCGGAGAGGTCGGCCTCGGGGCCGGAGAAGCCCTCGACCGCGAGCGCCAGCTGGCTGCGCAGCTCAGGGACGCGGAGCCGGAGGGAGTCGGTCAGCCGGCGCGCCAGCGAGGGCATCTCCCGGTCGGTCCGGTCGGCCGTGTACCAGGCACAGGGGGCCTTCTCCCACCACGAGGCGAGGAGCGTTGACTTCCCGTAGCCGGCCGCCGCCACCACGGTGGTGAGCCGCCGATTGACCACCTCCTCCAAGCGCTCCACCAGCGCGGGGCGCGCGATGCAGCCCGCTGGGCGCGCGGGCGGCAGCATCTTCGCTACGGGGGTCTGATCCATGGAACCTCGGACCGGGGTGTGGGCGTGCCCCTGCACCTGAAAGCCTGGCACAGCCCCCCCCGCCGTGGGAGGGACGGCTCAGACGGTCGGGCGGCCGAAGGCGCGTCGCAGGCTGCGGGCGTCGAGGACGATGACCGTCGGCCGCCCGTGGGGGCAGGTCAACCCTCCCGGGGTGACCACCAGCCGCTCCAGGAGGCGCAGCTGCT
This sequence comes from Candidatus Changshengia sp., assembly GCA_003134115.1. Classification (GTDB taxonomy): domain Bacteria; phylum Chloroflexota; class Dormibacteria; order Aeolococcales; family Aeolococcaceae; genus Changshengia. The sequence goes on along the minus strand of PLAK01000124.1, from coordinate 43,283 downwards.
CGCGCGGGTCGAGGCGGGCGCCGAGGCGGACGGCGGCGTGGCAGGCGGTGAGCGCGGCCAGCCGGCGCCGGCGCGCGGGCGCGTCGCCACCCGCCGGGAGGCTGTCGAGGAGGTCGCGGACCAGCCGCTCCGGGTCGAGGTGCGCCGCCGCGGCCGGTACGGCGCTGCAGCGGACGAGCCCGGGGCCGAACGGCTCGAGCTGGAAGCCGAGCCCGGCCAGGATGGCGAAGCTCTCCGAGAGTCGCTCCACACCGGCGGCTCCCACGCTCACCACGCTGTCGACGAGCAGGAGCTGACTGGTGGCCGCGCGGCCCTCGCGGATGGCCGCGTCGCCCTCGGCGAGGAGCTCGGCATAGAGGATCTTCTCGTGGGCGGCGTGGGGGTCCACCAGGACCATGCCGCGCGGCGACTCCGCCACCAGCCATCCCTCCGAGGTCTGCGCCAGGGGCCGGAGCGGGGCGAGGTCGGCGAGGCGGTGGCCGGCGGTCTCCGCCTGCTCGCGATCGGTGATCGACGCGCTCTCGCCGCCATCCGCCTCGCGCACCGCCGCCTCCCGCAGCGGGTGGGGCCAGAGCTCCACCGGCCGGCCGGCCGGTCCCTCCCGCAACTCCAGCTCCGGCTCCGCACCGCCGGCGGCGTCGGGTGCGCCGCCCCCGAGCTGGGGCAGCCGGACCCCCGCCAGGCTCAGACGGGCCTCCTGAAGGGCCGACCAGCAGGCGTGCTGGACGGCGGTGAAGACCCGGCCCTCCTCGCGAAGGCGGACCTCCCGTTTGGTGGGGTGGACGTTGACGTCGACCATGGCCGGGTCCAGGGTCACCTCCACCACCCCGAAGGGATGACGCCCCACCGGCAGCAGCCCGGCGTACGCCTCCTCCACCGCCACCACCAGAGCGCGGTTGTGGACGCGGCGCCGGTTGATCACGATGACCAGACCCGTCCGGCTCCCCCGGTGGCTGCGCGGCTCGCTGATCAGACCGCTGACGGCGATCTCGCCGGGGCCCTCGACGGCGATCAGCTCCCCGGCGTCACGGCCGAAGACCGCGGCGGCGGTGTCGATCAGGCTGCCCCCGGGGCTGCGCAGCACCAGGCGGTCGTCACTCCTGCAGGTGAAGCCCACCTCGGGGTGGGTCAGGGCCAGGTCGGAGACGGCACGCACCGCGGCCGAAGACTCGCTGCGCTCGCTGCGGAGGAAGGCGAGCCGGGCTGGGGTGTTGTGGAAGAGATCGCAGACCTCGACGGTCGTACCCGGGGCGCGTGCCGCAGCCCGGTGCTCCAGGACCTCGCCGGCCCGGGAGTGCAGCAGCCAGGCGCCCTCCTCCCCCGGGGGGCGGCTGGTGATCCGAACGTCGCTGACCGCGGCGATGCTGGCCAGGGCCTCTCCCCGGAAGCCCAGGCTCCGGACCCGGGCCAGGTCGCCGACGGTCTCGAGCTTGGAGGTGGCGTGGCGGGCGACCGCGAGCTGGAGCTGGTCACCGGGGATGCCGGCGCCGTCGTCGGCCACCACGATGCGCACCAGGCCGCCGGCCTCCAGGTCGACGTCGACCCGGGTCGCCCCGGCGTCGAGCGCGTTTTCGCAGAGCTCCTTCACGGCGGCCGCGGGCCGCTCGACGACCTCCCCCGCCGCGATGGCGTCGGCCACCTGCGGGGGGAGGAGGCGGATCGGAGTGGTCACCGGCCCATCCGCTCCTGCAGCTCGGCGAGCTTGCTGAGCGCCTCACGGGGGGTGAGCTCGTCGAGGTCCAGCCCGGCGAGCTCGCCGAGCACCGGGTGGGCGGGCGGAGTCCCGAGCCCCAGGTCGAGCTGGGCCGGCGCGGGGCGGTCGGCCTCGATCGGGCGGTGCAGCTCCAGCTCTCCGAGGATCTCCCGGGCCCGGGCCAGCAGGCTGGCGGGCAGCCCGGCGAGCTTGGCGACCTGGATCCCATACGAGCGGTCGGCGCCCCCCGGGCGGATGCGGTGCAGGAAGGTCACCGTCTCCCCCTCCTCCACCACCTCCACGCGCGCGTTGACGACCCGCGGGAGGTGATCGGCGAGCGCCGTCAGCTCGTGGTAGTGGGTGGCGAAGAGGGTTCGGCAGTTGAGCTGCGGGGAGTCGTGGATGTGCTCGACGAGTGCCTGGGCGATGGAGAGGCCGTCGTAGGTCGAGGTGCCGCGGCCGATCTCGTCGAGGACGAGCAGCGACCGCGCCGTCGCCTGGCGGAGGATGGCGGCGGTCTCGGCCATCTCGACCATGAAGGTGGAGAGTCCCGCGGAGAGATCGTCCTGGGCCCCCACCCGGGTGAAGATGCGGTCGCAGACCCCGAGCCGGGCGCGCTCGGCCGGCACGAAGCTGCCGACCTGGGCGAGCAGGGTGATCAGCGCCACCTGGCGGAGGTAGGTGGACTTGCCGGCCATGTTGGGCCCGGTGAGGACGACGATCCGGTGGGCGACGTCGAGGCTGGTGTCGTTGGCCACGAAGGCGCCGCGGCCGAGGCTCCTCTCGACCAGCGGGTGACGGCCGGCCTCGATGTCGGTGACCGTGGAGCGGTCGACCTCGGGACGCGTCCATCCCTCCTCGTCGGCGACGGCGGCCAGCGACTGGGTGACATCGGCGGTGGCGACGGCGGTGGAGCAGGCGAGCAGCCCGAGGGCGTGGGCGGTGACCAGCCGTGTGGTCTCGGCGAGCAGCTCCATCTCGCGGGCCACCGCCCGCTCCCGCGCGCTGAGCACCACCGTCTCCTGCTCCTTGAGATGGGGTGTGATGTAGCGCTCGGCACCGACCAGGGTCTGCTTGCGGACGTAGTCGGCGGGCACCGCGTCACGGTGGGCGTGGGGGATCTCCAGGTAGTAGCCGAAGACGCGGTTGTACCCGACCTTGAGAGAGCGGATGCCGGTGCGTTCCCGCTCCCTTCCCTCCAGTCCCGAGATGAACTCGCGCGCCTCGGCCGCCGAGGCGTGAAGCCCGTCCAGCTCGGCATCGGCGCCATCCCTGATGAAGCCACCGTCGCGCGCGGACGGCGGAGGATCCTCCACCAGCAGGGCGGTGAGCCGGGCTCCCACCTCCGCGGGGGGCACGGCCCTCTCGGCCAGGCCGGTCAGCTCGCCGGGCAGTCCCTCCATCAGCGTGGCGATGGCGGGCAGCGCTGCGCACGCGTCTCGGATGGCCCCGAGGTCACGCGGCGTGGCCAGCCCCTGCACCGCGCGCCCCACCAGCCGCTCCAGGTCGCGGACGGCGCCGATGCGCTTGCGCAGCTCCTCGCGGCGGGCGCGGTCGGTGACCAGGGCCGCCACCGCGGAGAGGCGGGCGACGATCGGTGCCGGCTCGGTGAGCGGCTCCTGGAGGCGGCGCCGGAGCAGCCGCGCCCCCATCGGGGTGCGCGTCCGGTCGAGCAGCTGGGCCAGGCTGGGACCGCGACCGAGAGGCTCGAGCAGCTCCAGGTTGCGCCGGGTGGGAGGGTCGAGCCGCATCAGCTCGCCGCCCTGCCGGGGCACGAGTCGCAGCAGCCCGGGCTGGAGGGCCACCCGCGAACGCTCGCAGTAGCCCAGCACCGCCCCGGCGGCGCGCACTCCGACGGGCATCTCGTCGAGGCCGAGGCCGAGGAGGCTCACCGTCCCGGTCGCCGTGGCCAGGCGCTCGGCGGCGCGACCGGCGTCGAAGAGCTGCGGGGCCAGCACGGTGCGCACCACCCCGGGCAGGAGCGAGGGGGGCAGAGAGGCGGGATCGCCGGTCAGCAGCTCGGCCACGTCGAGACGCTCCAATTCATCGCGCAGCGCGACCGAGCCGGCCCCGCCAGGGACCTCCGTCACCACCAGCTCGCCGCCGGCCAGGTCGAAGGCCGCCACCCCGACCCGTCCATCGGTCTCGATGAGGGCGACCAGCCGGGCCACCCGGCTCGCCTCCAGGAGCTCGGCGTCCACCGCCGTCCCCGGGCTCAACACCCGGGTGACCTCGCGGCGGACCAGGCGGCCGGCCACGACCTCGCCCACCTGGTCCCAGAGGACCACGCGGTGACCGGCGTCGAGGAGCCGGCGCAGGTGCGCCGCGATGGCGTGATGGGGCACCCCGCACATTGGCAGGCGACCGGCGCTGCCGAAGCCCCGACCGGTGAGGGTCACCTCCAGGATCGGCGCGGCGACCTCGGCGTCGGTGCCGAAGAGCTCGTAGAAGTCCCCGAGCCGGGCCAGGACGAGCGCGTCCGGGTGCTCGGCCTTGACGGCGCGGTATTCGCGGAGGATCGGCGTGTCCCCGGCCTCGTCGAGGTCGATGGTGCGGCCGGCCGCGGGCAGGGCGTCGGTGCGCAGGTGAGGGGGCGTGGCGCGCTCTCGGCCCCTCACCACCCCATCCCGCCGATCAGGCCGCCGCGGCCTCGACGTCCGCGGTCAGCTGCCACGCGCTGGCGCTGCGGACCGTCGCCTCGCAGAGCTCGCCGGCGGCGGCGGAGCCCGCGGGCAGCAGGGCGATCTTGCCCTGGCGGGTGCGCCCGAAGGGGCGCCCGTCGTCGGTCGTCGATTCGACCAGGATCTCGATCCGCTCCCCGACCAGGGCGAGGTTCCGCTGCAGCGCGATGTCGCGCTGGAGATCGAGGAGATGATTGAGCCGCCTCTTCTTCTCCGTGAGCGGCACGTCGTCGGGGCGCCGGGCGGCGGCGGTGCCGGGCCGGACCGAATATGCCTGAAGGTGGACCACGTCGAANNGGGGACGGTGGCGCGGGCCGCGGCGATCTTCTCCAGGTATTCGTCGACGGTGTACATGCGGCGCATCCGCCGGAGCAGCTCGTCGTCACCGGCCTGGACCGGAAGGTGGAGCTGTTCGCAGACGCTGGGGAGGTCGCGCATCGCCTCGAAGAGCCCGGGGACCGCGTTGCGCGGGTGCGAGGTGAGGAAGCGCAGACGCCAGAGCCCCGGGACGCTGTCGACCGCGGCGAGCAACTCGGGGAGGCCGGCGCCGGTCGAGGGGTCGGAGTAGGAGTTGACGTTCTGACCGAGGAGGGTCACCTCGCGCACCCCCCGCTCCACCAGGCGGTGGACGTCCTCCACGATCTCCCCCACCGGGCGGCTCGTCTCCCGGCCGCGGACAAAGGGGACGATGCAGTAGGTGCACATCTCGTTGCAGCCGCCCATCACCGACACGTAGGCGAGCAGCCGGTCGGAGGCGGGCATGGGCACGGGCCCGTCGAGGTCGGTGCCGTGGACCGCCTGGAGCCGCGCGAAGAAGCCGTCGCAGTCGCGCACGTCGAAGAGGTAGTCGAGCTCGGGGAGCTTGCGGAGGAGTGTCGAGCCGTGCTCGACCGCCATGCAGCCGGTCATGGCCACGGCACGCCCGGGGCGCGCCCGCTTCCACTCGATGAGGTCGCGGAATTTGCCGTAGACCTTCTGCTCCGCGTTCTGCCGCACCGCGCAGGTGATCAGCACGGCGAGATCCGCATCGTCCAGCGCGACGTCGGGGACGCAGCCGATCTCCGCGAAGCGTTCGGCGAGCATCTCGTGGTCGGCGTCGTTCATCTGGCAGCCGATGTGCCAGAGATGGACGCGAGGCGGCCTTCCGAGCACGGGGACGATCGGCTGCCGGCCGGCGGGGCGCTGGGCAAGCGGGATCGCCTGGAAGCCGCGAGCTGAGGGGCTGAGCAGGGGAAGCGGCGTGGACATCGACGTCCACAGCCTAACGGGTGCGACGGAGGCAGCGGCGAGCGCGCCGGACGCGGTGCCTCCGCTCCGCAGGGCCCGTGCCACAATCGCGTCTGCCGTGAAGCAGGTTGTCGCGATCGCGCTGTTCCTCCTCATATTCCTCGGCCTGATGGGCCTCAGGGCGTGGTCCGTCTTGCGGCACCGGGCGCCGGGAGGCGGCGACCCCAAGCTGGTGGAGCGGTGGGCCCGGCATCTCTACCGGGGCGGCGACGAGGACTGACCTGCGGGACCGTGCCGGCGGTCGCTGGGGACGGGCCGGAAGCCCGGCTGCGGGCCGGGCGACGGCGACACCGCGCTCTCCGTGTGGGCTCGACCGGCTGGGCCCACAATGGGCAGCGTGGCGTGGTTCATCCTGGTCGCCCTCCTCGTCGTCGCCGCGGTGCTCGGTGACCTCTGGAGAAGGAAGCGCGGCGGCGAGGACTCGGAGAGCGTGAACTGGCGCTCCCGCTACTTCCGGGGCTACCGGGACCGCTGACCGCGAACTCCCGCCGGACGGGGGTCGTGGCGAAGTGCGACGATCGCCCGGTGATCGGGGTGATCGTCATCGCGGTGCTGGCCGTCCTCTTCGTGATCCTCATCTGGGTCAGGTCCGAGCAGCCGGGCAACGAGGGGGAGAGCCTCGGCAACAACATGCCCTATCCGCGGACCGTCTTCGGACCCTCGTGGGTCGAGCCGCCGGCGGGCACCCCCGATTCACTGGAGAGCCACCCGGGCGCGGACTGGGCCGGCGACGAGCTGCTCCGCCAGCGGAACCGGGACCACACTCACCCGGTCTGAGCTGCGCCGCCGGCCGGGACCGCTCCGCCGCACCCGGCAGGGAGCGGCGGTCAGCGTGGCAGGGAGCCGAACCCCTCAGCCGGGGACCGCGCGGACGGTCAGCGCGATTCGATCAGGAGGCGGATGCCGGTGCGCTCCTCGCCGTCGATCGAGATGTCGATGAACGACGGGATGCACACCAGGTCGATCCCTCCCGGGGCGACGTAGCCCCGGGAGATGGCAATGGCCTTGATGGCCTGGTTGATCGCGCCGGCACCGATGGCCTGCACCTCTACCCGATGCTGGCTGCGGATCACTCCAGCGATCGCGCCGGCCACGGAGACCGGCTTGCTGGTTGCTGAGACCTTGAGGATTTCCACGAGCGCTGCCCTGCCCTGTGTGGGCGGTTGCTGAGATCCCTGCGACGACGAAAGCATAGCGGTGACTGGGGATTGTCCTCACCCACCGGCGCGCACCGGCCCCTGCGACCCGATTGTTACGTGAGGTCAGAGGTGATGGCTTCCGCGCCTACGGTCACTTGGCGTATTCGACGCTCCGGGTCTCCCTGAGCACGACCACCTTGATGCGACCCGTGTAGCTGGCCTCGGCGTGAAGCCGCTTGGCGATCTCGCGCGCCATGATCTGCGCCCGGTCGTCGTCGACCTCCTCCGGCCGGACCATCACCCGCAGCTCCTTGCCGGCCTGGATGGCGAAGCTGCGCTCGACACCGGGCAGCTGGTCGGCGATCTGCTCCAGCCTCTCCAGCCGCTTGACGGAGGAGGCGAGCGTCTCCCGCCGCGCTCCGCGCCGGGAGGCGGTGATGGCGTCGGCGGTCATGAGCACGAAGGCCCCGATCGACCGCGGCTCCTCGTCGTAATGATGGGCCCGGACCGCGTGGACGACCGCGGCCGGCCGCCCCAGCCGGGCCAGGATCTCGCCGCCGATGATGGCGTGCGAGCCTTCGACGTGCTGCTCGACGGCGTGGCCGATGTCGTGGAAGAGGCCGATCTCGCGCGCCTCCTGGACGTCGTAGCCGATCTCGGCGGCGATCAGCCCGGCAACCAGCGCGGTGTCCTTGCTGTGGACCAGGACATTGGCGCCGTACGAGCTCCGGTAGCGGAGCGTCCCGAGGAGCTTGACGAGCTCAGGGTGGACGCCGGTGATGCCCATCTCCTGGATGGCTGCCTCGCCCTCCTCGCGCAGCCGGTCGGCGATCTCGGAGCGGCTCTTGGCCACCACCTCCTCGATGCGCGCGGGGTGGATGCGGCCGTCGATGAAGAGCCGCTCCAGGGCCACCTTGGCGACCTCCCGGCGCACCGGGTCGAATCCGGAGAGGACCACCGATTCGGGGGTCTCGTCCACGATCACGTCGATGCCGGTCGCCGCCTCGAGGGCTCGAATGTTGCGCCCCTCACGGCCGATGATCCGCCCCTTCAGGTCGTCGGTGGGGAGGTGGACGACGGTGACGGCGGCCTCGCCCGTCTGCTCGGAGGCGTGACGCTGCATGGTGGAGATGAGGATCTCGCGACCGCGCTCATCCGCCTCCTCGCGCACCCGCTTCTCGGCGGACCGGATGCGTTCGGCGATCTCGTGGTCGAGCTCCCCCTCGACCTCGCGGAGCAGCTCGCCCCGGGCCTCCTCCTGGCTCATGCCCGCGACCCTCTCCAGCTCCTTGGCGACGCCGGTGCGCTCCTCCTCGATCTGGACCCGGGTCTGCTCGAGCTCCTCCTCACGCCGGGTGAGCCGCTGCTCCCCCTGCTCGACATCGCGGTTGCGCTTCTCCAGCCCCTCCTCGCGCTGGGCGAGGCGCTGCTCCAGGCGTGCCATCTCGCCGCGGCGTTCCCGGACCTCGGCCTCGGTCTCCGAGCGAAGCCGGTGGGCCTCCTCGCGCGCGGCGAGCACGATCGAAGCACGCTCCTGCTCGGCCGCGCCCCGCTCCTCGTGGAGGCGGGCCGTCTCGACCTCGCGCGACGCCGAGACGCCGTCGCTGAGGCGTCGGGCATAGACCAGGCCGGACACGGCGATGACCACGCCCAGCCCAAGGGCAACAAAGGCCAGGATTACGATGGAGGTGTCCTCGGAGTTGTCGGGAGGGTGAGGTGGCCCGCCACCTCGTTCGGGGCGCCACCCGGGGGACGCAGGTCGTGAGTGGTGCGGCACCCGCCCGTGCTCACGGCCGAACCGGCCTCGAATGCCGGACGGTCCCTGGGGTTGTGACGGCATTGTACGGACCTTGGACACGGATCGGGAGGCGGAAGTCCCAGGAGATGACCCGAGGGGGGCCGGCAAGGGCTCCCTGCCCCCAGAATGGCCGGGTGAGGCGGCGTCTGACCGTGATGGCGGGAGGGACACGGGCGATGGCACGCGCGACGCGACCGGGAGGCAGCCCTCGATCATGACGGAGGGCACCGAAGGCCATCCCGCCGACGCCGGAGCGGCCACGAGCGCAGACCTCGTCGCCGACTTGGAGCACGAGCTCCGCGATACCCGCCAGGCCTCGACAGCGGCCCTCCTGACCGGGACGGCCCTGATCAGGGTGGCGGCGGCGGGGGCCACCGTGGCGGTGCAGTTCTACCTCGCCGACCTGGCGCACGGGCATCCCCACGGGACGACAATCGGGCTCGTCGGCACCGCTCAGGCGATCAGCGAGATGGTCTTCGCCCCCTTCCTGGCGCGCTTCGCCGACCGGCTGGGCCGCAAGATGTTCGTGGTCGGCGGCCCCGTGGTGGGGGCCCTGGGATTGCTCCTGGTCGCGGCCTCCCTCCATTCGCAGCAGATCTTCGCGGCCCGGGTCCTGGAGGGGGTGGCCGCCGCCGCATTCGTGCCGACCGCTCTGGGCGCGATCGCGGCGGCGACATCCCTGAGCGTGCGGGCGCGGGCGCGGGCCAGCGGCGCCTTCGAGGCGGCCACCATGGCGGGGTACGCCGGCGGGTTTGTGCTAGGCCCCTTCGCCTACCACTACCTCGGACGGGGCGCCTTCGTGGTGCTGGCAGCCGTCTACCTGCTCGCCGGCCTGATCTGCCTGCGCTTCGTCGCCCACGTCCCGCCCCTCCCCATCACCCGGCTCTCGACACTGCTGCGAGATGTCGCGGGGCCGGGGCCCATTCGGAGCTTCCTCCCCGCCTGGGTGGGCACGTTTGCTCTCATCGGCGCCTACGGTTCCAACCTGGCGTCCCTCCTCCACCACTCCCCGGTCAGGGGCCAGAGGCTGGTCCACCACTTCGACACCCGGTTGGTCTCCCTGGTCCTCGTCAGCGCGATCGCCGTGCTGGTCATCGGGATCGTCCTCTGGACCCCGTGGATCAACCGCCTGGGACCGGCGCGGCAGATGCGGCGCGCCGTCCCGGGTGCCTGGCTCTTCTCAGCCGCGCTCCTGGCGGCCAACAGCCTCCCCCACGTGGCCCTCTACATCCTGCTGCCCGTGGCCGGACTGGGCATCCTCTGGCTGGCCGGATTCGGACCAGCCGCCGTCGCCTACCTGGCCAACAGCTCGGAGACGCACAGGGCGGACCGGTCGGCCCTCATGTCCATCTACACCGTGACCCTGGCGGCGGGAGGTGCCATCGGTGCCGCGCTGGGTGGGGTGGCGATCAGCCTCGCGTCCTTCGACGGGCTGGTGGTCTTCGGGTTCCTCCTCTCAATGTGCACGTTCGTGCTGCTCGGGCCGGTGCTGCGCTGGGAGCGTCGCGGCGCGATCCCCCCTCCGGCCGGCTGAGCAGGACGGCGGCGTCACCGCCCACCTCGTCCAGCTGACCTGGCGGCGACGGGGGTCAGCCCTCGTCCGGCGGCAACGACGCACTCTCGATGGCCATCTGGCGCAGCACGGCACGGATGTCCGACATGTCGAATCCGCGCCGCTGAAGGGCGGCGGCGAGCCGGCGGACCTCCGGGTCCGTCAGTGGCCCCGAATGACCACGGCGGAGCCGGTCGGCGGCGATCCTGACGGCGTCCGCCTGCCCCTCGCCGAGCCCGGCCGCGGTGCGGTTGACGGTCTCCGCATCGACGCCACGTGACACCAGGTCGGCGACCACCCGGCGGCGACCGTAGCCATGGCTGAGGCGGCGCTGGGCGAGATCCTCCGCGAGGCGGTTGTCATCGACCCAACCGCGGGCCTGGAGGCGGTCGACGGCCGCGATCGCCGTCTCCGGCGCGTAGCCCCGGCGTTCCAGGCGGCGCTGCAGCTCGACACGTGAGCGATCGGTCACCGCCAGCAGGCGCTGTGCCATCGCGGCGGCCGCATCGCGGTCCCCGGGGTCGACGGGTGGCGGAGGCTCGTATCGGCGACCGCCCTGGCCACCGGAGCCGGCGAAGGGCACGGCGGGGTCTGCCGGGGCCCGGTCAGGCGACCGGGACGGCCGGCGGGACCTCCTCCGCATCCTCGGTGACGACGGGCGCGGGCAGCGCGTGCTGCCGGACCTTGTTGGCGATCTCCTCCAGGAGCTCGGGGTTCTGCTTGAGGAAGTCGCGGACGTTCTCCCGGCCCTGACCGAGGCGGAGGTCACCGTAGGAGAACCAGGCTCCGCTCTTGTCGACGATGCGGGCGTCGACCGCCATGTCGAGCACGCTGCCCGCAAAGGAGATCCCCTCGTTGTAGAGGATGTCGAATTCGGCGTTGCGGAACGGGGGGGCCACCTTGTTCTTGACGACCTTCACCCGGACCCGGCTGCCCACGGCGTCCAGGCCGACCTTGATGGTGTCGATCTTGCGGATGTCGAGCCGCACCGACGCGTAGAACTTGAGGGCCCGACCGCCGCTGGTGACCTCCGGGTTGCCGAACATCACCCCGATCTTCTCGCGAAGCTGGTTGATGAAGATGACCGAGGTGTTGGAACGGCTGATCGCGGCGGTCAGCTTGCGCATCGCCTGGGACATGAGTCGCGCTTGAAGACCGACGTGGTTATCCCCCATCTCGCCGTCGATCTCGGCCTTGGGAACCAGGGCCGCGACCGAGTCGATCACGACCACGTCGACGGCGCCGCTGCGCACCAGGACCTCGACGATCTCGAGCGCCTGCTCGCCCGTGTCCGGCTGGGAGATGAGCAGCTCCTCGGTCCGAACCCCGATCCGGGCCGCGTACTGGGGGTCCAGGGCGTGCTCGGCGTCGATGAAAGCGGCGACCCCGCCCCTCTTCTGGGCCTCGGCGATGATGTGGAGGGTGAGCGTCGTCTTACCCGAGCTCTCCGGCCCGAACACCTCGACGACGCGGCCCCGCGGGATGCCACCGACACCCAGTGCGATGTCGAGAGTCAGGGCCCCCGTGGGGATGAACTCCACCCGCTGGGTCTGGACGTCGCCGAGGCGCATGATCGCGCCCTTGCCATGGCTGCGCTCGATCTGGCTCAGGGCCGTCGAGAGGGCCCGCTCCCGCTCCGTCGTCACCGCGTCCGCCTCCGTGGTGGCGGCCGATCGCCGCCCGGTCACCTCAATTGTACGATCGATGGTACTACTCTGCTGTGTGCTTGTCACGGCTTGCTCTCCTGGGGCGGCGTCGGCGGCGATTCCGAACAGATGTACGTCGGTACTGTACCGGGTCCGCGGCCATCCTGCAAGGCTCTCGGATCACATCGCGCCGCTTGGCCCCCGTCGCCCGGCAAACGGAGCCGCCCATCGACGCCGCCCTCGCTGCGCCCGCTCGGAGGCGCAGCCGCCGGCCGCCTCGGGCTGACGCGCAGATGCCTACCCGGTGCCGCCCGGGTGGAACGGCTGGAGCCGGGCGATGTCGGCCTCGGTGAGGTGAGCAAAGAGGGCGAGGTCGTCGCTCCGGCCGAGGAAGCGGATCTGGAGGAGGACGTCCTGCTTGAAGAGGCCCGCGAAAAGCCCCTCCGGGCGGATGACCACCCCGGCCAGCTCGCCCTCGTCAAGGACCACGTCCTGCACCGTCCCCAGCTTGTGCCCGGTGTGACCGAGCATCACGTTCTCGCCGCGTGAGATCTCCAGCTCGTCGAGGCGCTTGTGCGCCTCCTCCACGAGACGGGAGGCGTACCCGACCTGGCCGGCCTGGGCCAGGAGGAGGCGGCCGGCGTCTCCCTTCTCGGGGGGCGCGTACTGATAGGTGAGATACGGCTCGGTCCGCCGGACCTCCGCCGAGGTGATGGAGAGGGTGATCAGATCGCGGGTGACGTCCTTCACCGCGCCGACGGGGATGGAGATGTCGTCCTCCATCAGCGCGGTGGCCGCCGCGTCGTGGCCCGAGAAGTGGTGCGTCTCCTTGACCACGATGGCGTGGATGTCGAAGCTCGCGCCGTCGATGATCATGAAGTTGAGGGAGCCGACGTGTCTCCCGTCGGCGGAGACCACCTTGGCTCCGAAGTGGAAGTCCTCGACCGAGCGGCGCGGTTGATGTCCTGCTGTGGTCATGGGCCGTCAGTCTAGCCGGTCACCCAGGGCTGGGCCTGGCGCCGGACGCCCCGACCCCGGGGCCCCCTGACCGCGGGCTGCCGAGCCCGGCGCCCCCGGGTCCGGCCGGGCGGCTCAGACGTCACCGGTGAGCGCCAGCCCCACCCCGAGAGCGGCGCGCACCGCGGCGGCGCGGTTCGCCTCGCGGTCACCGCCCTCGTGCAGCTCGGCCGCCTCGCTCCGGCCGCCCAGCCATCCCGCGACGTGGATGAGCCCAACCGGCTTCGTGGTCCCCTCAGCCCCGGGGCCGGCCACCCCGGTGATGGCGAGGCCCAGGTCGGCGCCCAGCAGCCGCGCCACGCCCCGTGCCATGGCGGCGGCCACCTCGGCGCTCACCGCGCCGAACCGGGCCAGTAGCTCACGGTCCACCGCCAGGAGGTCGATCTTCACGGTGTCCGCGTAGGCGATGACCCCACCTCGGAGATAGGTGGAGGCCCCGGGCACGGCGGTGAGCGCGGCTCCCAGCAGCCCGCCGGTGCACGACTCCGCGACCGCCACGGTCAGCCGGCTCGCGAGCAGTCGATGGCCGAGGCTCGCGCTCTCCGGGAAGGCCTCGGCGAGCCGGGGGTCGTCGCTCACGTCACGGCACCCGCATCGCGCCGGCTCATATCACGAAGCGGCGGTAGCGCCAGAGGTAATCGAGGCCGCTCAGCACCGTGGCGACCACCGCCAGGTAGACGAAGACCGTCGCCACCGTGGTCAGCAGCGGGTAGGGCTGAGCCAGGAGCACCAGCACGATCATGCAGTTCTGGGTGAGCATCTTCGACTTGCCCCACGAGCTGGCGCCGATGACGACCCCCTGGGTGGCGGACAGCGAGCGCAGGCCGGTGATCACGAGCTCGCGGGCAAAGATGACGACCACCACCCAGGCCCACAGCAGCGACTTGTCGACCAGGATCACCAGGACCGTGATCACCATGATCTTGTCGACCAGGGGGTCGAGAAACTTGCCCAGCTCGGTGACTTGGTGGCGGGCTCGGGCGATCCGGCCGTCGAGCGTGTCAGTGAGCGCCGCCAGGGCATAGATCACGACGGCCACCTGGTAGTGGTCGGTGAACGTGATCGCTATCGAGAGGCCGATGACCGGAACCAGGAGCAGGCGCAGGATGGTCAGCTGGTTGGGCAGGTTGAGGTGGCGTCGCACTGCTACGCGCACCGGTTTCGATGGCTCCTACGTCGTCATCGATAATTGTTGAACTGCAGGGGAACCTCGAGATCCATCGCGCGCAGGGCCTGGATGACACCCTGAAGAGCGTCCTTGTCCTTGGAGACGACGCGGAGCTGATCGCCCTGGATGCGGGACTGCACCTTGGGATGCTCGCTCCGGATCTTCTTGGTCAGGGTGCGCGCCAGCTCCTCGGAGATCCCGCGGCGGAGCTTGATCACCTGGCGCACGTTGCCCTTGGCGGCCGGCTCCGCCTTCTGGGGGTCCAGCACCTTGAGGTCGATCCCCCGCCGGTGGAGCTTGCTCTGGAGGACGTCGAGGATGGCCCTGAGCTGCATGTCGCCCTCGGTGAGGAGGATCAGCTGCTCCTTCTCCTGGGTGATCTCGGCCGTGACGCCCTTGAAGTCGTACCGGGTCTGGATCTCGCGGCGCGTCTGGTCGACCGCGTTGACCATCTCCTGGTGGTCGAAGTCGCTGACGACGTCGAACGAATACTCCTGAGCCATCCCGGTGAGCAAGGATAGCAGCGGCCGTCAGCAAACTCTGCGCCGGGGAGGGTCTCCCCTACTCCTCCCCCAGCTCGGCCAGCAATTCGTCCACCTGGAGGACGTCCATCAGGACCTCCCGGGACTTGCTGCCCTCGAAGGGGCCGACCACGCGCTGCTCGGCCAGCTGGTCGACGAGGCGTGCGGCCCGCGTGTAACCGACGTTGAGCTTGCGCTGGAGCAGGGAGGCGGCGGCCCGACCCTCTGCCGCGACGGTGTGGGCAGCCTTGGCGAAGAGAGGGTCGCGCTTGCCGGCGTCACGCGCCCACGACACCGTCGCCTCGACCTGGAAGACCTCCTCCTGGTACTCCGGCTTCCCCTGCTGCTTCCAGAAGTCGATGAGAGCCTCCAGCTCGCGGTCCGAGCAAAAGGCGCCCTGCAGCCGCCGCGGCTTGCCCTCGTCGATGGGCAGGTAGAGCATGTCGCCCCGGCCGAGCAGCTTCTCGGCGCCCATCTCGTCGATGATGACCCGCGAGTCGACTCCGCTCGAGACGGCGAAGGCGGCCCGGCTCGGGATGTTGGCCTTGATCAGCCCGGTGATGATGTCGGCCGACGGGCGCTGGGTGGCGACGATGAGGTGGATGCCGACGGCGCGGGCCAGCTGGGCCACGCGGCAGACCAGGTCCTCGATCTCGCCGGCCGCCACCATCATCAGGTCGGCCAGCTCGTCGATGACGATGACGACGTAGGGGAGCGGCGAGAGCCCGAGCCCGGGGGCGCGCTCGTTGAAGGCCGCGATGTTGCGGGCACCGTGGCTGGCGAAGAGCTTGTAGCGCTCCTCCATCTCCTTGCATGCCCAGCGCAAGGAGGCGACGGCGGCCTCCGGCTCGACCACCACCGGCACCAGCAGGTGGGGCACGTCGGCGAAGGTGCTCAGCTCGACCCTCTTGGGATCAATCAGGATCAGCTTGAGCTGCGCAGGTGTCGCCTGGAGCAGGAATCCCGCCAGGATCGCGTTGATGCAGACGGACTTGCCACTTCCCGTCGCGCCGGCGACGAGCAGATGGGGCATGCGGCAGAGGTCGCCGACCACGGGGTGCCCGGAGACGTCGGCGCCGAGGGCCACGGCCAGCCGCTTTCGGGGGTCGCTGAAGACGGGGGCGGTGATGATCTCCTTGAGGGAGACGAGCTGGGCCGCCTTGTTGGGCACCTCGATGCCCACCGCCGACTTGCCGGGGATGAAGGGCTGGATCCGGATCGGGGCGGCGAGGGCCAGCGAGAGGTCGGTCTGAGCGCCGACGATCTTGCGCACGGGGACGCCCGCGGCCGGCTGCAATTCGTACTGGGTGACGGTGGGCCCGCTGTTGGCGCCCACCACCCGCGCCTGGATGGAGAACGACGCGAGGGTGCTGGCGATCAGCGCGGCGGTCGCCTGCACCTCCTTCTCGAGGCGCTCCCGCTTGCCGCTGACGGTGTCGAGAAGCTCGGGGCTGGGGAGCACCCAGACGTGTTCCGGCTCCTCCTCGGTCGCCTCGACGCCGTGCAGGATGGCCACCTCGGGGATCGCCCCCAGTGGACGCGCCTCCACCTTGCCCTCGAACTCGCGGGTGAAGGACTCAGGTGGTGCCACCACCAGCTCATCCTCCGGGGGCTCGCCGGAGCGCGGGGTGGCGAGCGGTGGGAGGGGCAGCAGCGGGAGGAGCGGCTGCATGGACGGGGAGGGTGGTGGCAGGAAGCCGAGTGGCGCCGCCGAACCGGTCAGGTTCACCGCCGGCCCCCGCCCCTTCCTCTCCGGCTTCGCAGGGACCGTGGCCGGTCGGTCGGAGGTCTGGTTGGCCAGCCAGCCGCGCACCGCCGCGAGCACAGGCGCGATCCGGAGCTCGACGGCGAGCACCAGCCCCGCGAAGATCAGGACGCACATGAGCGCCCCGGTCGCGGCACCACCCAGGCGGTCCGCCAGGCCGGCGCTGAAGTGCCGGCCGACGGTGCCGGCGCTACCCGGGAAGATCAGGCCAAAGAAACCGAGCATGGCGACCACCACCAGGATGCTCCCGGCGGCGGCCAGGGCCCCACCGGTCCAGGCGCGCTGGCCGAGCAGGCGAGCCCCGGTCACGATCAGGCCGGCGGCGATCACCCAGGCACCGATGCCGAGCGACCCGAGCAGGGCGTCATGCACCGGCCGGGCGAGGGAGCCCCCGTCAGGAAGAGCGAGGACGACCCCGAGCAGCACTCCGAGGCCGACCAGCCCGATGCCGCTCAGCTCCCGGCGCTGGTCGGCGCTGATGAGCGGCCTGCGGGGGGGGCGGACCGGCCTGGCCGGGCGGTGGCGAGCGGGGCGGCCTGCGGGGCGCCGCGCTGCGGAGCGCGCCGGACTTGTGCGGGGTCGGGTCTGGGTCCGGGGAGGCATGTCGGTCTCTGAGCCTCGTGTGTGACGTGGGGAGGGCGGCGGGCCGCGTCGATCGTAGCAGGGCGGAGCGGGTTGCGAATGGGCGTTCGGATGGTTCGGGTGAGCTGAGTGCTTTGGGCGCACCACCGTGGGCCGGCGGGGCACGGCCCCGGAGCCAGGGATGAGAACGTGAACCGCCATGACCGAGCAGGGCGGATCGACCGGGATCGCATCGACCGTCGCGGTGGGGCTGGTCCAGGTCAGTCAAACCGACGTCGAGGCGGGCTCATCCCTTCGCAGTCCGTGGCCGGAGCACGCGGTGGCAACGCCACTCCGAGCCCCGGATCTGATGCCGGCCCGGCGGTGGCCGAAACCACCGCCGGGTCGGGCACCAGTGATTCAGCTCGCGTTGAACTCCACGGCGGGGATGTACCAGGGGGCCTCATCGGAGGTGATCACGCCCCAGCAGGGATCGCCAGGCGAATCGAGGCGGAAGGCGTTCGTGCCGCCCGCACCGGCGTCGCAGTATTCGCCGGCGAGCGGAGAGTTCTGGAAGATGGTGCCGGGGTTCGGGTCCGTTCCCCGGCTCAGGTTGGTCGGGTCCTGCGAGAGGCCGATGTTCAGAGAGTCGTACGGGCAACCCGCTGAGGTGCTGTGGCACGCGGTGCTGTCGCCGTACGGTGCGTACCCGTAGTCGCTCGTGTTGTAGGCGACCCCGAACACCAGGTTCTTGGGAAGGCTCAGGTGGAGCGAGGTGAGGTTGAAGGTGATGTTGGTCGCGAGCCCGTTGAAGCAGGAGCCCAGAGCGTTGTCATACCACTCGCCGGCACTCGAGCCCGTGCACTTGGTGGCGTTCGCCGACGGGCGATAGGGAATCGAGAAGGTCTTGGTCACCGACAGGATTCGAGCACCTGGAACCACCGTGGGTGGCGTCGTGGCCGTCGGTGCCTCGTAGATGTTGAGGGTGATCGGCTCGGTGAACTTGGCGCCCGCCGCGGTCACGCAGGTGTCGGCGGTCCAGGTTCCGCTCTGGCACCCCCACGAGCTGAGAGTGACCACGATGGTGCCGGCCTTGGCGGCACGGGTCAGGGTGACCTGATTCCCCAACTCGTCGAAGGCGTAGGCCTCGCCACCCACGCTGGGCGGGTTGCCCACCCGGCTGAGAGTGACCGTGCTGTTGTACAGGACGCTTGATGCCGCGGGTGCGGCTCCCACCGAGACCACGGGTGCGGCTCCCCCTGGAGCCACGGGTGCGGCGGCCATCGCCGCAACCGGCACAGCAACTGCAACCACCGCAATGAGGACTGCGAGTGGCCTTCCAAATATGCTCAAGTACCCCTTCCTCCGTAGTGCCTTTGGACTAATCGAGGATAGGTTGGTCGGCCCCACATAACAAGCGCCATAACAGGGCGAGCAGCGTTGGGACCCGTCCCGGTGGTTGGGGGTCAGACCTCGGTGACCAGGGGCAGGATCAGCGGCCGGCGATTGGTCCGTTTGAAGAGGAAGCGGCTCAGGGTCTCGTGCACCGCCCCCTTCCAGACCGCCCACCCGGCGTCGGGCGCGAGATGCTCCAGGATCTCGCGAACCCGGATCTGCGCCTCGTCGAACAGGGCCGCGCTGTCGGCGTCCTCGATGAAGCCGCGGGCGATGAGCTCCGGCCCGGCCACGATGGCGCCGGTGGAGCGCTCCACGGCGAGGTGGACGATGATCAGCCCGTCCTCGGCGAGCTGGCGCCGGTCGCGAAAGACAACGTCGGTGGCGTCCTCCAGGCTCAGGCCGTCGACGTAGACGTACCCGGCCGGCACGCGGCGGTCGAGAACGTGGAGGCCCTCGCCGTCGATCTCGACCACCTTCCCGTTGTCCACCGCGGCGACGTTCTCCGGGAGCACCCCGGAGGCGATGGCCAGCTCGCGGTGGGCGGCGAGGTGCCGGTACTCGCCGTGCACCGGCATGAAGTACCGCGGCCGGCACAGGGTGAGCATCAGGCGCAGCTCCTCGCGAGCGGCGTGGCCGGAGGCGTGGAGGCCGCGGGCGCTGCCGCGATAGGTGTGGGCCCCCAGCCGGTCCAGGTTGTTGACGGTGAGGTGAACCGCCTCCTCGTTGCCGGGGATGGGGTTGGCGCTCAGCACCACCGTGTCGCCGGGATGCAGGGAGACCAGGGGGTGCTCGCCGCCCGCGATCCGGCTCAACGCCGATAGGGGCTCACCCTGGGAGCCGGTGCAGAGGATGCAGAGCTCCGCGTCCGGCAGCCGGTCCGCCTGCTTGGGGGAGACGACGGTGCCGCGACCGACCTCGAGGAAGCCGAGCTCCTGGGCCACCTTGATGTTGTTGAGCATCGAGCGCCCGATGAAGAGGCAATGGCGGTCGGCGTTCTCAGCCGCCTGGACCACCTGCTGCAGCCGCGAGATGTTGGAGGCGAAGGTGGCGACCAGCACGCGCCCCGCGGCTCCGCTGATCAGCGAGGCGAGCGCCGGGGCCACGGACCGCTCGCTCGGGGTCATCCCCTCCACGTCGGCGTTGGTGCTGTCAGAGAGCAGGAGGAGGACGCCGGCGTCACCCAGCCGGGCCAGGCGCGCCAGGTCGGGGGGCTCTCCGTGGACGGGCGATTGATCCACCTTGAAGTCGCCGGTGTGGATGATCACGCCGAGCGGGGTGTGGAGGGCGAGGGCGCAGGAGTCGGGCACCGAATGGGTGGTGTGGATCCACTCGACGGCGATGCCGCCGAGCTGGACCGTGTCGCCGGGGGTGACCGTGGTCAGCCGCGTGCTGGTGAGCAGACGGTGCTCGCGCAGCTTGTTGCGCAGGATGCCGAGGGTGAGCGCGGTCCCGAAGACGGGGACGTCGAGGCGGGGCAGGATGTACGGGAGGGCACCGATGTGGTCCTCGTGGCCGTGGGTGAGAACGATGCCGCGCACCTTCGCGCGCCGCTCGACCAGCCAGCCCACGTCGGGGATGACCAGGTCGACCCCGAGCATCTCGGTCTCGGGGAACATCAGGCCGGAGTCGACGACCACGATGTCGTCGCCGCATTCGATCGCGAGGAGGTTGCGGCCGATCTCGCCGAGGCCCCCCAGGGCGACCAGGCGGAGGCGCGAGACCTCTGTCCCGGTGGCTGCGGCGACGCCGGATCCCTGGGTCAAAACAGGCTCAGCTGGTCGCGGCCGGGCGGTTCGGGCGGGGCGGGCTCGACCGGGTCGGGGGACCCCAGCCGCAGAGCCGGCTCGTCGGGCTCGGGAGAGACCAGGCGCAGGAGTGGTTCTGCGAGGGACGGTGGGACCACCGGAGCGGAGGCCGGAGCGTCTCGCACCGGAGCGGCGACCTGCGCCGGCTGGCGCCGTCGGGCCTCCGCCTCGTCCAGGTACCCGCGCACCTTGCCCATGTCGTCCTCAAGTGTCCGCATTAACGACCCCTGGTAGAGGGCGGCTGCGGGGTGGTACAGGGGGACGTAGAGGCGGTCGCCGCGCACCACCCTGCGGCCATGCAGGCCGCTGATGCCGCCCGCACCCGGGAGGAGCCGGGCCAGCGCGTGGCGCCCCAGTATCAGGATGACGTCGGGCCGGATGATCTCGATCTGGGCGTCCAGGAAGTGGGAGCAGGCCTCCATCTCGGCCGGCTCCGGGTCCCGGTTGCCCGGCGGCCGGCACTTCACCACGTTGGTGATGTAGATGTCCTCGCGGCGCAGACCGATGCTCTCCAGGAGCTTGGTCAGGACGTTGCCCGCGGCGCCGACGAAGGGGCGGCCGAGGCGGTCCTCGGTCTCTCCCGGGCCCTCCCCCACCGCCATGATGCGGGCCCCGGCGGGCCCGGTCCCCGGTACGGCCTGGATCCGCCTCAGGTGGAGAGGGCAGTCCGTGCAGACGAGGATGTGTTCGTGGACGACGGCCAGGGCATCCGCGGCGCCGCTCTGCATCGTCCTCGATTGTACGTTCGGAGCGTCCCGGGGCATTCCCGGGAGGCCGGGCGGAATGGTCGTCCGCCCATGCCGGCCCACCCGACCTCGGCCAACCCTGCCGATCCGGGTCCAGAGGGCCCCTTCCGGGGCGGCGGATGCGCGGAGTGGAGCAAACGCTCGCTCTGACCGGGGCTCGGCCGCCAGGGCGACGACCCCGGACGTAAGCTTCCGGAACGGTGCCGGGCCCCATTGCCGAGACGCTTGCCGGTGTGCTCCTCGTGGCGACGCTGGCGTCGGCCGTGGTTCGACCCTGGGGCTTGCCGGAGGCGGTGGTCGCGGTTCCAGCCGCCGGCCTGCTGTTGCTGCTCGGGATCCTGCCGCTGACCCAGGCCGGCGCCGAGGCCAGGAGCCTCGCGCCGACCATCGGCTTCCTGGCCGCCGTCCTCGTCCTCGCCAGTCTGTGCGATCGGTTTGGGCTGTTCGAAGCCGCCGGGAGCTGGATGGCGAGCGGCTCCCGGGGCCGTCCGGTGACGCTCCTCGCGCTTGTCTTTGCGATCGCGAGCACGGTCACCGCGGTGCTCAGCCTCGACGCAACCGTGGTGCTGCTCACTCCCGTCGTGTTCGCCACGGTGGCGCGCCTCCGCCTCCGGGCCAAGCCGCACGTCTATGCGTGCACCCATCTCGCCAACTCGGCCTCCCTGCTCCTGCCCGTCTCCAACCTCACCAACCTCCTGGCCTTCAGCGCCAGCGGGTTGTCGTTCGTCCGCTTCGGCGCGACCATGGCGCTGCCCTGGCTGGCGGCGATCGCGGTCGAGTGGCTGGTGCTGCGCAGGTTCTTCGCCGTCGACCTCGTCGGACACGCCGAACCCGTCGCCGGCACTCGGAGCCCGGTTCCCGTGTTCGCGTGCGTGGTGGTGGTGCTCACGCTCCTCGGGTTCTTCGTGACCTCGCTCCTTCACATCGCCCCTGCGTTCGCTGCGCTGGGCGGCGCCGTCACCCTCGCCGTTCCGGCGCTGGTGAGCCGGCGCGCCACCGTCCGCGACGTCGGCCTGGCGCTCGAGGTGCCCTTTCTCGCCTTCGTGCTGGCCCTCGGGCTCATCGTGAAAGCCGTCTCCGTCCATGGGCTCGGTTCCCTCGTGAGCCACCTCGTGCCGGGGGGGACGTCGCTCGGCGCGCTCCTGCTGATCGCGGTCATCGCAGCCGTGCTCGCCAATCTCATCAACAATCTCCCGGCGGTGCTCCTCCTCCTCCCGGCGGCGTCCGTCGCCGGTCCCGGTGCGGTGCTCGCCGTGCTGATCGGTGTCAACACCGGACCCAATCTGACCTACGTCGGCTCGCTCGCCACCCTGCTCTGGCGGCGCGTCCTCCGGGAGCGCGGCGAGGAGCTGCCCCTCTCGGAATTCGTGCGCCTGGGCGCCCTCACGGTGCCGCTCGTGCTCGTCGCATCGACCGTCGCCCTCTGGGTCTCGCTGCGATTGATGGGATGATGCCAGCCATGCGGATCGTCATCTGGGTGGTCGAGGGGACGTGGCAGGGATGCGTCGACGCAGCCAGCCGGAGCCTCCCCTCCGGGGCCCAGGTCGCCCTCCTCCATGTGACGCCCTCCGACGTCGCCGAGGTTGCCGGCGCGGCCACGACCGGGCTGCTCGGGCGGGCGTTTGCCGGACGCCGCCCCGCCCGCTCCTTCCGGGACGTCGCCGATGCGGCCGCGTCGGAGCTGCTCGCCGACGCGGCGGCGCGGCTCGGCCGCCAGGATGCGGAGCTCCTCCGTCGCCGGGGGCGAGTCGAGCGGGAGGTCATTCGCGCAGTCGCGGAGAACGTCGACCTGCTGGTGGTGGCCCGCGACGGCGACCACTCGCGTCTGGGCCCGCACAGCCTGGGCCCGGCCACCCGGTTCGTCGTCGACCACGCCCCATGTGCCGTGCTGCTGGTATGGCCCGATCAGCCGCCGGGCATCGAATCGATACCGCCGCCGCCCCCACCCGGACACCACCTCCCGCCGGACCGCGACTGAGCGGCGGTCGGCCTACCGAGACCCGGGTCCGAGATACCGCTCCAGCGCCTCGACGATCAGCCGGTGATCCTCAGCCTGGGGCAGTCCGGACACGGCGACGGTCCCGACGACCGGGCCGTCCGGGCTCAGGCGCAGCGGAAATGACCCTCCGTGCGCGGCGTAGCGGTCCGGGTCGAGCCGCGACGACTCCTCGAAGGGCGTGCCCCGCGCCCGGAAGCGCTCTCCCACCAGGTAGGAGCTCTCCGCGTAGCGCTCGACGACACGCCGCTTGCGGTCGATCCAGGCGTCGTTGTCCGCGGTCGAGCCGGGCAGCGCGCAGTGGAACAGCTGCTGGGCGCCGCAGCGGATGTCGATCGCGACCGGTGCGTGCCGCTCGCGGGCGAGCTCGACCAGAACCGTGCCGAGACGCCAGGCATCTTCGTAGCCGAAGCTCGGGAAGACGAGCCGGCGCTCCTGCTCCTCGAGGTTGGCCAGCAGCTCGCCCGGATCCTGGGGTGCCATCAGCCTACCCCGCCGTCGAGCCGCACGGTGCGGCCCTGCCGTGGCGAGGCGGGGACCGCCTCGACGACGTGGCGGGTTGCCATGACCTCCACCACGCGCAGGGGGCTCAGGGAACGCGCGCTCACGGGCCAACTATAGGTGGGGAACGCCCACGGCGGAATCCGCACAGGCTCTCCGGGCAGCATGCCCGACGCCGGGATCAGGGGCGCGGACTCCCCGTCTCCGCGCCGCGACGGGGGACCCCGCCCCAGGTCAGAGCACGGTGGGGCGGTCCCGCCTGCTCAGCATCTCGATGGTCGCCTGGAGCGCGTCGAGGGCGTGGCGAATCCGGGCCAGCGCATCCTCCACCCGATCCTCCGGCAGCGTGAGGTAGTTCTGCCAAAGGCGGCCGGTGCGGATCTGCGTGATGCGCCCGACCTCCGCGTAGGCGGTCTCGAGATCGGCGCAGAGGCGCTCCATGCCCGGCGTGGACTGCAGGTGCGCCCTGTTCCTGTCCCACGCCCTGGTCCGGATCAGCTTGTCAGGCAGCCGTGTCCTTCCGAGCGCTTCGCCGATCTGGCCCTCGGCGGCACCGAGCTCTGCCACCAGGAGCCGCAGGACCGCAAGAGCCTGCGACTCCGGCGACGCATGACCGGTTCGCGCCCCGGAACGCGGAGGTCGACGCCACCGCGCAAGCAGATCGGGCATCCTCAACCCAGGCTAGCATCCCCCCGGAGCTTGCCGCTCATCCTCGAGCTCCGCCCTTCCGTCGAGCGCCGGCGAGTCAGGCCTTGAGATGGTCGGAGGTCATCGAGCTTCCTGGGAAGCCGGGGTAGGGTGATGGCCCGCCACATGCGATCGGCAGAGCCGCTCGACTCCCGGGTCAACTCCGAGCGATTCCACAGGGAACCCACAGGTTCAGGGCGGACCCTGGTGGCATGCGATTCACCCCCGGACCCGCGAGCCTCTCCCTGATCGTGCTGGCCTCGCTGACCACGTCGGCGTGCGGCCTGGCCACCACGGCGACGTCGACGCACAGCTCGTCGGCAACAGCCTCGGCCAGCACGTCGGCCACGACCTCCCCGGTCCCCACCGCCGCGGCGGCGTGCGTCTCGCCTTCGTCTGCGGGCTCGTCGTCATCGTCCTCCTCCGCCGCCTCCGGGCCGGGTGGGCCCGGTTCGGGGAGCGCGGTGGTGGGAACCGGTGCCTACTCGCAGAGCGGAGGATCCGCATCCAAGTCCGCTGAGACCATCAGCGCTGCGTCTGCCAATGAATCCGGCGTCCTTGTCAACGAGGACGGGAAGCTGACCCTCAGCGACGTGGTGGTCACGACCACCGGTTCCAGCTCGTCGTCCGATGACAGCAGCTTCTACGGCCTGGACGCCGGAGTGCTCGCGTTGAACGGGTCGACGGTCAGCGAGACGGGAGGCTCGGTCACCACCTCCGGAAACGGCGCCAACGCCGTCTTCTCGTACGGGTCCGGTTCCTCCGTGGCGGTGACGGGTGTGGTCGTCTCCGCCAGCGGCCAGTACGCCCACGGGGTCATGGCCTCCGGGGGCGGCTCGCTCACGGCGACCGACCTCACGGTCACCACCGCTGGCGCGAGCGGCGCTGCGGTCGCGACCGATCGCGGGGGCGGAACCATCACCGTCGAGGGCGGCACCTACCGGACAGCGGGGATGAACTCGCCGGGGATCTACTCGACGGGCAACATCACCGCGAGCGACGCGACCTTCGAAGCGACCGGCGCCGAGGCGGCCGTGATCGAGGGGTCCAACTCCATCGCGGTCACCGGCAGCCACCTGACCGGGACCGTCAACCGCGGGGTGATGATCTACCAGAGCATGTCGGGGGACGCCCAGGGGTCGACGGGCGTCTTCAACGAGACAGGCGGGTCGCTGACCGCCCTCTCCGGTCCGATCCTGTACGTCACCAACACCACGGCCACCATCAACCTCTCCTGCGTGACCCTGGACGGGTCATCGGGCGTGCTGCTCGACGCCGCGGCCGGTCAGTGGGGGGCGACCGGCTCCAACGGCGGCCAGGCGACCCTCAACGCCACCGACCAGATCCTCTCCGGCTCGGTGGACGTCGACGGCATCAGCACGGTCGCGCTCAACCTCAGCAAAGGCTCGACGCTCACCGGCGCCATCAACACCGCGGCATCGGCCAAGAGCGTGTCGCTCAGCCTGGACGGTTCCAGCCGGTGGACGGTGACCGGGACCTCCTACCTCACACTGCTGAGCGACTCGGCCGGCATCTCGGGATCCACCGTCACCAACATCGTGGGCGACGGCCACACCGTCTACTACACGTCGAGCGCCAACCCGTCGCTGGATGGCAGGACCTACACGCTGGTGGACGGCGGGACGCTCACCCCCGCGTAGCTGAGCGGCCATCAGAAGTGCTCCGCCTGCTCCCGTGGCAGCGGGGCGGCACAGTCGGGTGGCCCTAGCCCCCGCCGAAGAAGCGGATGAAGAAGCGCCCGATCGCCGCCACCACCTTCCACACATCTGGCCAGGTGACCGCGCCATTCTGGTCCTCGCGCCCGACCTCTTCCGCATGCGTGCGGCCGCGTGGGCGAGCTTTGGCGGGATCGCCGGGCGTGCGAAGACCGGCTGGGCCGGATTTCGCCGCCGATCGCGGTGAGCTACGACGTCCGAACACGGAGCCATCATGCCACGCGCTTGGAGATGCAAAGTGAGGTGGGACTGAGGCTTCCAGGTAGGTTTGCGCACCCTCGCACGGGCGAGGCCGATCTCGTCAGATCCCCACGCGCGGCATCACCCGCATCGCCCGCGCGTACCCTACGAAGGTGGCGCTCCACCACCGTCAGCCCGAGGACCTCAACCACCCGGCCCAGAGCTCTCGCTGACATGGCCCCGCCACGGGACGATCAGCCCTCGACCCGACCCCTGCTGGACAAGCTCGGGGTGCGACCGGGGATGCGGGTGGCGACGCTCGGAGCCTTCGCCACCGACTTCCTGATCCCGCTTCGCGGCCGGGCGGCGGAGGTGGTGAACGACCCCGCGGGCTGCGACATCGTCTTCCTCGTCGCCGAGGAACAAGCTCAGCTGGCCCAGGTCGCGCGCCTGGCCGCGGGCCTGGGCCGCGATGCCGCGCTCTGGATCGTCCGCCCGCGGGGCAGCTCCGCCATCAGCGAGAGGGAGACGCTCGCCGCGGGCCTGGAGGCCGGGTTCGTCGACGTCAAGGTGGTCCACTTCTCGGAGACGCACAGCGCCGCCAAGTTCGTCTTCCGGCTAAGGGACCGCTGAGTCCGGAATGGCCGCCGCGTCACGTGGCGCGGCCCCGGGGAGGCCGAACAGCAGGGCGACCGCGAGCGCCATCCCCGTCGAGGCCGCGATCCCGACCACGGCCCCGGTGCCGATGGGCAGCGGCAGGGTCGGCTCGACGGCCGCGAGCACGATGTCGCCGCCGGCGAGGAGGAGCGGGACCGCGAGCCGCCAGTCGAGCACCCGAGCGGGACGTCCCATCCACCAGATGGCGGCGAAGACGTAGGGGTCGAGGAGGTAGTACGGCCACGAGGTCTTGGCGAGCATCGGAACGCAGGCCGCCGCCACCGCCAGCAGACCGTACACGCGCGGCGTGGACAACCCACCGCGCGGCCGCCAGGCGAGGGCGGCGACGCTCAGCACGAGCGCGGCTCCGGCGAAGAGCACGGCGTCCGAATGGCGGACGAATGCATCCCATCCCGATCCCAGGAACGCCACCCAGAGGGAGCCGCCGACGACCGGGAGCTCCCCCCGGTAGGTGACCAGCGAGTAGACGACGCCGGAGCGGTTGGCGAGCAGGAAGGGGGCGATGACGACGGCAGCGGTGAGCACGGCGGCCCCCGCCAGCGCCGCCGCCGACCGCAGCCGCCGGTCAAAGAGCAGGGCGGCGAGCAGGGGGATGAGGCAGACGGCGGAGACGCTCTTGGTCATCACCGCAAGACCCAGGCAGATCCCGGCCCACACCGTCCTGCCATGGCCGAGCAGCCGCACCCCGAGCAGGATCAGCCAGAGCTCCAACGGCTCCTCGATGTGGCCGAATCCGACCAGGGCCACCCAGAGCGGCGGTGCCAGGAGGAAGACGGCGGCGATGAGGAGCCGCCGGGTCAGTCGCCCATGCCCGTCCCCGCTTGCCGCCGCGCCTCGCGCCCGGCGCCCCCTCCCCGCTTCGATGGCGAGCACCGCCTCGCGGGCCATGAGCAGCGAGAAGACCGCGAACACGCCCACGGTCAGGGCGTCGCGCAGCCGCATGCCGTCCTGCCACCCGAGGGCGTTGATGACCGCCACGACCACGCCGAGCGGCAGCAGGCTCACCGGCCCGTTGGCGTTGGGATACGGGCCGGCGCGGAGTGTGTAGACGAGGAGCGGATGCCCGTGCACAGCGATCTCCGCCGACGGCCAGAAGAAGACGTCGAGGTCGGTCTTGCTGGTGTCGAAGAGGAGAACGGCCACGGCCGATGCGACCATGAAGGCGATGGCCAGCAGCGGGATCGCCGCCCGCCGGAGCGGACCACCCGTGGCTGGCGACCGCGGACGCGGGGGGTGCAGGGGCGAGACCATCACTCAGACCGTGGTGGCGAGCGACGTGAGCGGCTCCGGCTCGAGCGGTTCCACCCGCCCCGGCCGGGGCACGCGGCCGGCGTCGCCGCTCGGCGCCGGGCGGGCGGCGGGGATCCTCCCGCTGCTGACCAGGAAGCCGACCGTGCAGGCGACCAGGAGCACGTTGCGGGCGCCGATCCCGACCAGGAACCACACCGAGTACCGCAGGACGGGTGAATACTCCACGGCCACCTGGTAGAGCACCGGGAAGATCAGCGCGGTGAGCAGGAAGACGGCCAGCCAGCGGTAGCGGAAGCCCTCCACGACGGCGAGCACCGGCGCCACCCAGAGCAGGAACTGGGTGCTCAGCACCCCGGTGGTGCAGAGCAGCACGAGCAGGGTCCCCACCACCGCGTGCCCAGTGTCCATCCGCCCCACCAACTGCCTCCACCACACCCAGAGCACCCCCACCACCAGGCCGACGTCCCCGGCCGCCGAGGCGACACCGCTCAGGCTGCCGACGAGGTCGTAGGACACGGAGGCGTAGACGGGGTGCACCGGCACCCCGACCAGCGACGCCAGCCACATCAGGGTGGCCGGTACCGACTCCACCTGGACCGGTCGGTCGACGTTGTACGTGATCGCACCCAACCCGTGGGCCGGATCGATGACGTGACCGAGGGCGAATCCGCCTGCCACGACGACCGCGCAGACCACCACTCCGGCGGCCAGCCCGCGGATCAGCACCCCGGCGCCGCTGCCCCGCGCGGCGCGGGCGTGTGCGATGACGGTGACCGGGAGCAGGGCGAGCGGGAAGAGCTTGACCAGGGTGCCGAGGCCGATCAGCGGGTAGGTGGAGGCGAAGCGGCGCCGTTCGAGCAGCCAGAGGCAGCCGAGCGCCATCAGGGCGGGCAGGATGTCGTAGCGGAAGAGGAGCGTCGCCGGGCCGGCCGCCAGCGTGTAGGCGCCGTAGGTCCAGGCGCGGGAGGCGCCCTTCCACCGCCGGATGGCGACGAAGCCGAGGACGAAGAGGGCCGCCATGCCGAGGGCGAAGCAATCCTGCCCCACCGACGGCGGCCCGATCGCCGCCAGGGCGAAGGGGATCACAGCGAGCGGCGGGTACTCGTGGGGCAGAGACGGATGCGCCAGGTGCCCCCAGAAGGCGAGGGCATCGGTGCGGTACAGGGCCACATCCGCCTGCCGCCAATCGCCGGGCAGCCAGACGCTGACGAGAGCGCCCACCAGGTAGAGCGCAAACAGGACGCGCACGATGCGCAACCACGGGAGGGATCTGAGCCGGTCGATCGCGGCATGATACGGCGCCGCCCTCGAACGGCACTGGAGACGCCCTGAGAGGAGCGGGGGTGGTGCGCAGCCTAGGCTTTGCGCAGGCGGCAGATGCAATGCCGCCGAGCAAAGGACGCCGATCGCCGGTCAAGGCGATCGGACGGCCGGGCCGAGCGCTGCACCTCCCCCGCGCCTCTCGTCACCGGCTGGTTCGACGGCTACCCTCCCGGTCGCCATCCCACGGGATCGTTCAGGCTCCCGCCTCTTCCATGGAGCGCGGGAAACGGGTCCGGTCGAAATGGATGGCGCCGCCCGGCACCATCCAGGGGAGGATCTCCTCCCGGAACCGGCCCGCCGTGACCGCAGGATCGGGGTGTTCGGCGAGCATCCGGCCGACCTGGTCGGCGTCACCCCGCCAGACGTTGAGCCCGCGGAACACCCGATCCGGGGCGCCGAGGAGGGGGCCGGCAGCAAGCAGGTGCCCCGCCTCGTGCAGATCGGCGAGGTGCGCCATGTGCAGGTCCTGGAGGGCGTCCAGCGCTGCCTCGTCGAGCGGCGGGGCGTCGGATCGGAGGGTCAGCAGGGTCACCGTGTAATGGTCGAATTGCATACCGAGACCCCTCCTCTCCCCTCTCGCCGCCACCGAATCGGCTAGCGGTACTCCAGCACCAGCTCGGCCACCTGGACCGCATTGGTGGCAGCCCCCTTGCGGAGGTTGTCGGCGACCACGAAGAGGGCGAGGCCGTGCTCACGGCTCTGGTCGCGGCGGATCCGGCCGACGTGGACCTCGTCCGAACCGGCCACCTCGCGCGGCGTGGGGTACGCCTGCGAGGTCGGGTCGTCGACGACTCGGATACCGGCGGCACCCTCCAGGATGCGCCGGGCCTCGGCGGGGTCGACCTCGCTCTCCATCTCCACCCACACCGCCTGCGCGTGGCCGATCGCCACCGGGACACGCACCGTGGTGATGCCGATGCCCAGGTCGGGGAGGTCGAGGATGCGGCGGACCTCCTGGACGACCTTGACCTCCTCCTCGGTGTCGTCGCCGTACATCTTCCAGCCACCGGGGATGACGTTGCCGTGGAGGACGTGGGGGTAGACGTGGTGGGTCGGGACCTCTCCCGCGACATCCTGGCGCGCCTGCGCCTCCATCTCTTCACGGAGCGCCCGCCCCGCCCCGGTCGCCGCCTGGTAGGTGGCGACGGTGACGTGCCGGAGACCGAAGGCGCGGTGCAGTGGTGCCAGGGTCACCGCGAGCGGGGTGGCCACGCAGTTGGGGTTGGCGATGATCCCGTGGTGCTCGCGCACCTTCTCGCCGTTGACCTCGGGCACGACCAAGGGGACCTCGGGGTCCATCCGGAAGAAGCTCGACTTGTCGACGGCGACGCCGCCCCCGGCGGCGACCAGGGGGGCGTACTCCTTGGAGGTGGCCCCGCCGGCGGCGAAGAAGACGATGTCGCAGCCCTCGAGACGCGCCGCCTCCACCGCCGCCACCGTCAATGCCTCACCGCGGAACGTCACCGTCCTGCCCGCGCTGCGCGGCGACGCGAGCACCCGCAGCTCCCGCAGCGGGAACTTGCGGTCCTCGAGAACCTGCAGGACCGTGGAACCGGCGGCTCCGGTGGCACCGACGAGGGCGACGGCTGGAGACGACGTCACGTCTGAATTGAGCCTCCTGAAGACTAGGCCGGGCCGCCCGAGCCCGCCTCGCCGGCATCTGCCTGACCCTTGGCGAGGTCACGGATGGCCTCGCGGCGCGAGAGGTTGACCCGACCCCGGTCGTCGATCTCGATCACCTTGACCATGATCTCGTCGCCCACGGCGACCACGTCCTCGACCTTCTCGACCCGGTGCTCGGCGAGGTTGCCGATGCGGACCAGCCCCTCCTTCTTGGGCGCGATCTCCACGAAGGCGCCGAAGCCCATCAGGCGGGAGACCTTGCCCTTGTAGATGCGTCCGATCTCGATGTCATCGGTAAGGTCGCGGATCATGTCGAGGGCCTGCTGCCGGGATGCCGCGTTGGCGCTGGAGATGAAGACCCGGCCGTCGTCCTCGACGTCGATCGAGGCGCCCGTCTCCTCGACGATGCGGCGAATGGTCTTGCCGCCTGGGCCGATGATCTCGCGGATCTTGTCCGGGTTGATCTGGATGGTGTCGATGCGCGGCGCCCACTGGCTCATCTCGGCGCGCGGGGCCGCGAGTGCCTCGGCCATCTTGCCGAGGATGTGCAGCCGGCCCACGCGAGCCTGTTCGAGGGCGCGCTCCAGGAGCTCCCACTTGAGGCCCCGGATCTTGATGTCCATCTGCAGACCGGTGATCCCGGTCGCCGAGCCGGCGACCTTGAAGTCCATGTCGCCGAGGGCGTCCTCCATCCCCTGGATGTCGCTCAGGACCGCTGCGCTGCCGTCCTCGGCGCTGATCAGGCCCATGGCGATGCCCGCCACAGGTGCCTGCAGGGGCACACCAGCGTCCATCAGGGCGAGCGTCGAGCCGCAGACCGATGCCATCGAGGTCGAGCCGTTGCTGCTCAGGATCTCGGTGACGATCCGCACCACGTAGGGGAACGCCTCGTCGTCGGGCATGACGTTGTGCACCGCCCGCTCGGCCAGGGCTCCGTGACCGATCTCGCGACGGCCCGGAGAGCGCAGCGGCCTCGCCTCGCCCACCGAGAAGGGCGGGAAGTTGTAGTGGTGCATGTAGCGCTTGAACTGCTCGAGCCCGAGCCCGTCCAGCTTCTGCTGGTCCTGGCCGGAGCCGAGGGTGACCACGGAGAGCGCCTGGGTCTCACCGCGGGTGAAGAGCGCGCTGCCGTGGGTGCGGGGCAGGACGCCGACCTTGCACCAGATCTTCCGGATCTCGTCGGTGCGGCGGCCGTCGGGGCGGATGCCCTCGGTCAGGATGGCGGCGCGGACCGCCTTCTTGATCTCGGCGTCGAAGGCGCGCCCGATCTCGGCCCCACCGGTGGGGAAGCGCTCGGCGAGCTGGCCTGCCACCTCCTGCTTGAGCGCGCCGATCTGAGCCTCGCGGGTGGCCTTGTCGGCGTTGCGGGCGGCCGCGGTGGCCTTCCCGGCGACCGCCTCGTGGACCGCCTCCGCGATCTCGGGGGCGATCCCCCACTTCGGGTAGTCCATGGTCGGCTTGGCGCCGAGGCTCTCGCGGATCTGGAGCTGGAACTCGACCAGCCGCTTGATCTCGTCGTGGGCCAGCCGCAACGCCTCGAGAACGATGCTCTCGGGGAGCTGACGGGCGCCCGCCTCCACCATGGTGATGGCGTCGGCGGTGCCGGCGACCACCAGGTCGAGGTCGGATTCCTGGAGCTGCTGCAGGGTCGGGTTCAGGATGAACTTGCCGTCCAGCATCCCCACCCGCACGCAGCCGACCGGCCCCGCGTGGGGGATGTCGCTGATCTGCAGGGCGAGCGAGGCACCGGTCACCGCCAGGGTGGTCGGGTCCTGCTCCTGGTCGGCCGAGACGACGGTCGCGACCAGCTGGACGTCGTTGCGGAAGTCCTTGGGGAAGAGCGGCCGCATCGGGCGGTCGATCATCCGGCAGGCGATGATGGCCGCCTCGGTGGGCCTCCCCTCGCGGCGTGGGAAGCTGCCCGGGATGCGACCGGCGGCGTACAGCTTCTCCTCGTAGTCACAGGTGAGGGGGAAGAAGTCGATGCCCTCGCGCGGTGCCTTGCTGGCGACGGCGGTGACCAGCACCACGGTGTCGCGGCAGCGGATGAAGAGGGCGCCGTTGGCCTGTTCGGCGATGTGACCCGTCTCGACGGTGAGGGTCTGGCCTGCGTAGTCGGTGGTGAACGTCTTGGGTTCTTGGTCAGCCATGTGTGCTCCGGAGGTGGCCACCGCCGCGACTGCCGGCGGTGGTGTCCGAAGGCGAGGCTGTTGGAGGCTGCGGGCCGCGTCATGGGTTCGCGCCGCGGAGCGGCTGCGGGACCCTGGCGCGCAGTCCCCAACGTCTCGCCGGCTCGTTTCGATCGCCGTACGTTGTGGAGGTGGCCGTTGATGAATACGGGTGAGCCGGGTGGCTCAGGAAAGGTGCGGGACTGCCCTCCTGTCGGGTGCGGTCACAACGTGCCAGGTTGCCGCGTCAGCACACGCCAGGGTGGCGTGGGAGCCGCCGGCACCGGCGGAGGGAAGGGCGCTCTGATCTGTCCTCAGCCCGGATCGCGGTGACACGAGGGTCACTTATCGGCGGAGCCCAAGCCGGGCGATGATGGCGCGATACCGCTCCACGTCAGTGCGGGAGAGGTATTCGAGCAGGCGGCGGCGCCGGCCGACCATCTTGAGCAGCCCGCGCCGCGAGGCGTGATCCTTGGTGTGCTCGCGCAGGTGCTCGGTGAGGCCGGTGATGCGCTCGCTGAGGACCGCGATCTGGACTTCGGGCGACCCGGTGTCGGTGTCGTGACGCCGGTGCTCGGCG
The DNA here is from genome assembly GCA_003134115.1 of Candidatus Changshengia sp. Classification (GTDB taxonomy): domain Bacteria; phylum Chloroflexota; class Dormibacteria; order Aeolococcales; family Aeolococcaceae; genus Changshengia. The sequence goes on along the minus strand of PLAK01000124.1, from coordinate 9,783 downwards.
ATGATGTCGGTCTTGGTGCGAAGCTCAGGCAAGGGGTGGTCTCTCCAGTGGGCCCGGGTGGGCCAGTCGCCGGACCGAGAGCGGGGCTCGGGGAGTGGGCGTGCCCGTCCCTGGGCCGGGCCCTCTGTCGGTCGGCGTCAGCATACCAGGGCCGGGGCCGCGAAGCGGAGCGCCTGGGGCAGGACCGTGATCTCGGCGGGGGCGCTCCCCACCTGCTCCCCGTCCACGTCGAAGCGGGGCGGGCTCTCCCCGTCGACGGTGGCGATCCCGATCGAGCGCGCCCGGTGCGAGGAGACCGCCGCGAGGCCGAGGTGGGTGCCCCGGAAGAGGCGGGGGACGGCCAGGAGGGCCCCGAGACGGGAGATGTCCCCCACCACGACGACGTCCAGCAGCCCGTCCGCCGGATCCGCGCCCGGGGCGATGCGCATCCCGCCACCGAAGCAGCGACCGTTGGCGACCACCACCTGCTGCACTCGGGCCCGCGAGGTCACCCCGTCGATGGTGAGGAGCACGTCGCGGTTGCGGAAGCTGAGCAGCTCGGCGATCGAGACCCCCAGGAAGACGGCGCTGCCACGCAGACCCGCCCGCTTCTGGCCGCTGCGATTGATCCGGGTGACGACCTCGCCGCCCAGCCCGCAGTCGGCCACGTTGGCGAAGAGCCGCTGGCTGCCGTCGGCGAAGACGATCCTGCCGACGTCGATGTCCCGGGTGGTCCCGCCGGCCAGCAGGCGGGCGGCGGCGTGGGGGTCGGTGGGCAGGCTGAGAGTGCGCCGGATGTCGCTGCCGGTGCCGCTCGGGATCAGCCCCACCGTGAGGCCATCGACGAGCGGGGTGCCCCTCTCGTCGAAGCAGCCGTTGACCACCTCGTTGAGGGTGCCGTCGCCGCCGACGGCGACCACGCGGCGCACCGATGACCTGCCCGTGATCTCTCGGCGGGTCACCGCGGTGGCGTCCCCGCGGCTGGTGGTGAGGTGGGCGTGGATGTCGATGTCCGCCTCGCGGAGCGCCGTCCGGATCTGGGGCCAGCGCCGCATGGTCTGGCCGCCGGCGCTCACCGGGTTGACCACCACCAGGGTGGAGGTGTCGTGGTTCACGGGACCAGGGCGTGGGCTCGGACCGCGTCCCGGTACCAGGCGAAGCTGGACTTGGGGATGCGGGCGCCGGACGGGTAGTCGACCCAGGTGAGCCCGAAACGCTTCGAGTAGCCGAACGACCACTCGAAGTTGTCGAGCAGCGACCAGACGAAGTAGCCGCGCACATCGACGCCCGCGTCGACGGCGTCGAGGACGGCGCCGAGATGGCTCCTGAGATAGGCGATGCGCTCGGGATCGTGAACCTCGCCGTCCGGGGTGACGTAGTCGTCGTTCGACATGCCGTTCTCGAGCACGTAGAGGGGGCGGCGACCGTACTCGTCGTGGACCCGGAGGAGCAGCTCGGTGAGCGCCGCGGGCTCGATCTCCCACCCCATGGTGGTGCGGGCCAGGGCGGGCCGGTGGACCTCCACGCTTCCGAGGTCGAGGCTCAGCGCGTCGGCCGGCGCGGAGGCGGGAACCCAGTACCCGGCCGCCCGTGCCTCAGCCATCCGGCTGATGGCGCAGACCGTCCGGGGCGCGTAGAAGTTGACCCCGAGGAAGTCGGTCGGCTCGGCGATGGCCCGGAGGTCGCCGTCCTGCACCACCGAGAAGCCCGGCCGGCGGTCCGCGTAGTGGGCCAGCATGTCGGCGGGGTACTCGCCGCGGAGCACCGGGTCGAGGAGGAGCCGGTTGAGATTGCCGTCGGCCAGCCGGGCCGCGGCCAGATCGTCCTCGTGAACGGTGGCCGGCCGGGTCGGCTGGAGGTTGAGATCGATCCCCACCTGGGCGCCGGGGACAGCCGCCCGGATCGCCTGGACCGCCCGGCCGTGGGAGAGCAGCAGGTGATGGGTGGCGGCGACTGCCACTCCGACATCGCGGTGCCCGGGGGCGTGAACACCCAGGGCGTACCCGAGCCACGACGCGCACCAGGGCTCGTTGTGGGTGACCCACATCCGAGCCTGACCTCCGAGCGCACCGGCGACGATTCCGGCGTAGTCGGCGAAGCGGCCGGCGGTGTCGCGCACCGTCCAGCCCCCGGCGTCCTGAAGAGGCTGGGGGAGATCCCAATGGAAGAGGGTGACGTAGGGTGTGACCCCACGGCGGAGCAGCCCGTCCACCAGCCGGCGGTAGAAGTCCAGTCCCCGCTGGTCGGCGGGCCCGCTGCCGGTGGGCTGGACCCGGGGCCAGGCCACCGAGAAGCAGTAGCCGGGAGCGCCCAGGTCCGCGATCAGGTCGAGGTCCTGGTCGAGGCGGCGGTAGTGGTCGGCGCTGACGTCCGCGGTGTCGCCGTGATGGGTGGCGCCCGGGGTGTGGCTGAAGGTGTCCCAGATCGAGGTGCCCCGGCCGCCGGCATGCACCGAGCCCTCCACCTGGTGGGCAGAGGTCTTGGTCCCGAGGAGGAAGCCCTCGGGAAACCTGCGGGGTTGCGGTTCGGTCGGCAAGATGCACATCTCCGGGCGAGGAAAGACGGTCGCGGCATTGTCCTCCGTGNNCGGCTGGCGGAGAGCGACTACGGCTACTTCGACCCTGCCGCCGCCGAGTTCGTCATCACCCGGCCCGACACCCCCACCCCCTGGATCAACTATCTGGGCGAGGGTCGTTACGGCGGGATCGTCTCCAACACCGGCGGCGGATTCTCCTTCGACCGCGACCCGCGCAACCGGCGGGTGAGCCGCTACCGCTACAACGCGGTCCCCGCCGACCAGCCGGGACGTTACGTGTATGTCAGGCGCCAGGACACGGGAGAGTTCTGGGGCGCGACCTGGCAGCCGGTGCGGGGCGCCCTCGACGGTTACGAGTGCCGTCATGGGGCCGGCTATACCCGGATCACCACCCTGCGCAGCGGGGTGCGGGCCGAGACCCTCTACTTCGTGCCGCCGAGCGGACCGGACGATCCCTGCCCGGTCGAGTTGTGGGAGCTGCGGCTGACCAACACCGGTGACCGGCCGGTGGTGCTGCGGACCTTCAGCTACGTGGAGCTGAGCTTCGCCGACACCATGGCCGACCTCCACAACCTGGACTGGACCGGGCACGTGCTGAGCGCACGGCACGACCCGGAGCTGCGAGCGATCGTGGCGACGACGCGCTTCCGTCCCACCGCCACCTTCTTCGCCTCCGATCGGCTGCCGGTCGGCTCCGATTGCAGCCGGGAGGCGTTCGTGGGCCGCTACCGGGGGCTGGAGAGCCCCGCCGTGGTCGAGGCGGGCTCGCCCACCGGCGCCGACTCGCCCCGTGGCAACGCCATCGGGTCGTTCTGCCACGAGGTGGCGCTCGAGCCCGGTGAGAGCGCGCGGATCGTGCACATGCTGGGGATCACCGACACCGTCGAGACGATCCCGGCGGCGGTGGCGCGCTGGTCGGACGCCGCCGAGGTGAGCCGCGCCTTCGCGGCCCTGCAGGCCGGCTGGGAGAGGTACCTGAGCAGCTTCACGGTGCACACCCCCGACCCGGACACCGACGCGACGCTCAATCTCTGGAACCCCGTCCAGTGCCGCACCACGCTGTACTGGTCGCGCTTCGTCTCCGGATACGAGACGGGCCTGGGACGCGGCATGGGGACGCGTGACAGCGCTCAGGACACCCTGGCCACCTCCCACGTCGAGCCGGACCTCGCCGAGGTCCGCTTGGAGCAGCTCTGGCAGCTCCAGTTCGCCGACGGGCACACCTGGCACCAGTTCCTCCCGCTCACCGGAGAGGGTGGGCCGGGGCTCGCGGGCGAGCATCCGGAGTGGCCTCAGTGGTTCAGCGACGACCACCTCTGGCTGGTCATCGCCACCTGCGCCTACCTGCGCGAGACCGGCGACTGCGACATGCTCCACCGGCTGGTGCCGTACCAGCCCGGGCCGGACGGCCTGTCCCCCGAGGGCGTGGATGACACGATCTGGGGCCACATCACGGCGGCGATCGACTTCGTCCTCGCTCACCGCGGGCCCCACGGGCTGCCCCGTGCCGGCTACGCCGACTGGGACGACACCATGAACGTCGACCACGGCTCGGGCCTGGCGGAGAGCGTCTGGTGCGCCATGCAGTTCTGCCGCGCCACCCTTGACCTCGCCGCACTCTGCGACCACCTCCACCGCAGCGAGGAGGCGGTCCGTTTCCGCCGCCTCCACGCCGAGATGGCCGAGGCGATCAACGCCTCCGCCTGGGACGGCGCCTGGTACGGGCGGGCCTTCGACGATGAGGGGCGGCCGATCGGGGTGGCCTCCGAGCTGCACCATCGGATCAACCTCATCCCCCAGAGCTGGTCGGTGATCGGCGAGGTCACCACCCCGGAGCGGGCGGAGATCGCCATGCGCTCGGCGCACGACCTCCTCGACACCCCCTACGGCCTGAGCACGCTCTGGCCGCCATATGACGGTGGCGATCCTCGGGTCAATGGCACCGCCACCTACCCGCCCGGGGCCAAGGAGAATGGCGGCATCTTCTGTCACGCCGCCGCCTGGTCGATCATCGCGGCCGCCCAGCTCGGCGACGGGGATCGCGCCTACGAGTACTACCGGCAGCTGCTGCCGCTCGCTCGTGCCGACGTGGAGCTGGCCGCGGTCGAGCCCTACGTCTACTGCCAGAACATCTGCGGTCCCGCGCATCCCCAGTACGGCCTGGGGAGGAACGCCTGGCTGACCGGGGCCGCGGCCTGGGCCTACGTCGCCGCCACCCAGTGGATCCTCGGCATCCGCCCCACCCACCGCGGGCTGAGGGTCGCGCCCGTGCTCCCCTCCGCCTGGCCCGGGTACAGCGCGCGGCGTCTCTTCCGTGACACCTGGTACGAGATCACGGTCCGGCGCGAGGGGCCGGGCAACGCGGTGGCGCTGACCGTCGACGGCGTGGAGGTCGACGGCGACGTGGTGCCGCGACCGCCGCTCGGGACCGAGCGTGTGGTCGTGGAGGTCGTGCTCGGCTGAAAGCCGGTGCTGGTGACTCGCGCCAAGCGCGTGAATCGCCTCGCCGCCATGTGCTCCGTCACCATTTCACCCCTTAAGGACACTTCTGTCCAAAAGGCTCCGGTGACAGGGTGGGGGGCTGCCGCTAGGCTGCTCGACGGCCGGCGACGGGAGCCCAGCTCGTGGGAACCCCGCTCAGAGCGCCGTCGGCGTCGCAGCCCCCTCGAGCAGCCGCCGCGTCTCGGCGACATCCAGCTGCATCTGGGCGATGAGCGCGGCCTCGTCCGGGTACCACCTCTCCTCACGCAGCCGGTGGACGAAGGCCAGGCGCACCCGCTCGCCGTAAAGGTCCCCCTCGTAGTCGAGCACGTGGGCCTCGACGGTGAGGCGATCCCCGCCGAAGGTGGGCCGGTAGCCGATGCTCGAGGCGGCGGGGAGCCAGTCTCCCCGGGCACGGATCCAGGTGGTGTAGATGCCCATCTCGGGCAGGCACTTGCCGGGCTCGACCCCCACGTTGGCGGTGGGGAACCCCAGCTTCCACCCCAGACGGTCGCCATGCTCCACGGTGCCGTCCAGGAAGTACAGGTGGCCGAGAAGGCGAGCGGCCGCCTCCACGTCACCGGAGACCAGCGCCGAGCGCACCCGCGTGGAGGAGATCGTCTGCCCGTCGTCGGTCACCGAGTCGACGGTCTCGACCGTGAAACCATGCGCCTCACCGAAGCCGCGGAGGAACTCGACGTTGCCGCGGCGGTCGCGCCCCAGGGCGAAGCCGGCTCCGACCACGAGGTGGCGGAGATCGAAGCGGTCGAGCAGCCGCTCGCAGAAGAGCTCGGCGCTCCACTGGCTGACCTCGCGGGTGAAATTGACCACCACCACGCGGTCGATGCCCGCGGCGATGAGCCGCTCGCGCTTCTCGTCGAGGGTGGTCAGCTCGGGCGGGACGTTGCCGGGGTCGAGGACGGCGCTGGGATGGGGCTCGAAGGTGACCGCCACGGCAATGCCGCCGATCTCGCGGGCCGCCGCCACCGTGCGTGCCAGCAACCGCTCGTGGCCGCGGTGGACGCCGTCGAAGACCCCGATGGTGCAGGCCGCGGGAGGCGGCGACGGTCCGCGCTCCGGGCCGAGGGAGTGCTCCAGGGTCATCGACATCGCTTCATCCCCCGCATCTCTGCTCCCCGTCAGCCGGCCATGACCTTCGTGGGCCGGAAGCGGAAGCCGGTCACCTCGCCGACGGCGACGAGGTCGCCCGAGGGCGAATGCGCCCGGGTCTCCCCCTGGGGAAGGCCGGCGGCCACCCGGGGCAGGAAGACGGCCTGCCCGTTGCGGACCAGGGTGACCGCCGGCGGTCCCAGGAAGACCTGGGGGAGGAAGCTGACCGCGACCCAGGGAGGGAGCAGCGCGGTGGTGGGGTCCTCGAGCTCCCTCAGCTCGTCGATGGTGTGGGCGTCGGCGATCTCCAGAGAGCCGTACCGGGTGCGCTCCAGCCAGCTGAGCAGGCCCCCGACCCCGAGCGCGTCGCCGAGGTCGCTGGCCAGGACCCGCATGAAGGTCCCCTTGCCGCACTCGACCTCGAGGTCGGCCTCGGCCACGCAGCCGGGCCGGAAGTCGGTCAGCTCGGCGCTCACGATCAGGGCGGTGCGGGGCTGGCGCTCGACCTGCTCCCCGCGCCGGGCCAGGTCGTAGAGGTGCTCGCCCTCGTGGCGCACGGCGGAGTGCATCGGAGGGATCTGGGAGATCTCGCCGACGAACTGGCGGAGCGCCGCCCGCACCTGCTCGGCGTCCAGCCCGCCGGCGTCGGCGCCGGGGGTGACGGTGCCCTCGGTGTCGAGCGTCTCGGAGCGCTCGCCCAGCCGGACGGTGCAGCGGTAGGTCTTGGTCTGGCGGTGGAAGTGGTCGATCAGCCGGGTGGCGCCTCCCAGGCAGACGGGGAGCAGCCCCTGCGCCATCGGATCGAGGGTGCCGGCGTGGCCGACCCGTCGCTCCCCGTAGATCCGGCGGACCTGGCGGATGCAGTCGAAGGAGGTCTGGCCCATCTGCTTGTTGAGGGCCAGGACGGCGCTGATCGCGCCCCGGCGGGGCGGGGCGGCGACGGAGGCTTCCACGGCTAGCTGGTCGGGCCCAGCAGGGCCCGCGCGACGTCGAGGACCCGCTTGCGGGCCGTCTCCAGCGGCTCACGCAGCTCGGCGCCGGCGGCGCGCCGGTGACCGCCGCCGCCGAAGGGGGTGCACACCTGGGTGGCATCGATCTCGTCGCGGCTGCGGACCGAGATCTTGGTCAGCTGGGGGCCTGCCTGCTTGAAGAGGACCGCAACCTTCATCGGCCCCACGGTCTGGAGCTGGTCGATGACCCCTTCCGCCTCCTGCAGGGTGGTCCCGGTCTCCTCCAGCATGGCGGACGTGATCTCCGACCAGATCAGGCGGCCGCCGCTCTCGGTCTGGCTCCGGGCCACGGCCATGCCCTCGAGGCGGAGCTGGGCGACGGTGCGCGACTTGTAGCTCTTGAGGGCTATCCAGCCGGCGTTCGCGCCCAGCCCCACGAGGTCGGCGCCGAGCCGGAGCGCGGCCTCGGTGGTGTTCTCGTGGCGGAAGCCGCCGGTGTCGGTGAGCAGGGCGGCGTAGAGGTTGGTGGCCGTCTCTGGTGAGATGGGACAGCCCATCGCCTGGAGGAGACGGTAGACGACCTGCCCGGTGGCGCTCGCCGCGGTGTCGACGACATTGATCTCCCCGAAGCCGTCATTGCTCGCGTGATGGTCGACGTTGATCACGTGGGCGACGCTCTCGACCAGAGCGGCCCTGTCTCCAAAGCGGTGGACGGTCGCGCAATCGAAGGTGAAGAGGAGGTCGAGGGGCGGTGGCTCGTCGATGATCGTGTCGTACCCGGGGAGGTAGGCGAGGGCCTGGGGAAGCGGCCTGGGCACCACCGTGTGCACGCTCTTGCCCATCTCGCGGAGCGCCTCGGCGAAGGCGAGGGCCGAGCCCAGGCTATCGGCGTCGGCGTCCTTGTGGGCGAGACAGCCGATCTCGCGCGCCTCGCCGATGAGGCGCTGAATGTCGCTCGCGGCGTCGGAGACCTCTCGAAATCTGCGCTCGGCCACGGTCACGAGGGCTCCTCGGCGGGGGCGGCGTCAGGGGCGGCATCGGTGGAGACAGTGGGCTCCAGCTCGCGCAGCAGGCTGCTCATCCGCACCGAGTAGGCGATCGACTCGTCGAGCTGGAACTGGAGGTGGGGCGGGCTCTTCAGGTTCTCGAGCCGATGGCCGAGCTGGGCGCGGAGGTAGCCCTCGGCATGGCGCATGGCATCCACAACGGCCCGGCGCTCGGGATCGTCCCCGACCGCCGAGATCATCACGGTGGCCACGCGCAGGTCCGGAGCGATGCTCACCCGCGACACCGAGGCGAGGTGCACCCGCGGGTCCTTCATCTCGGTGAGCATCAGGGAGGAGAGCTCCTGGCGGAGCTGCTCGGCGATCCGCTCCGGTCGCGGCGGTCGTGAGGACGGGCTCAGCACGGGCTGGAACCGGGATGCGGCCGGATCGCCGGAGCGACCTCTGCTCTTGGCGTGAGGTATCTGCGCCGGCACGGTCAGATGTTCTGCTGCTCGGTGACGTGTGCCTCGAGGACGTCGCCCTCTGCGAAGTCTGCGAAGCCGTCGAGGGTGATGCCGCACTCATAGCCGCGGGCAACCTCGCGCACATCGTCCCTGAACCGCTTGAGGGCGTCGATCTTGCCGCTGCCGACCTCGCGGCCGTCGCGGCGCACGGTGCAGGTGGCGGCGCGGGTGATCTTGCCGTCCACCACCTGGCAGCCGGCGATCGCCGGGCGCCCGTCCACGGTGAAGACCTTGCGGACCTCGGCGCGCCCCTGGTAGACCTCGATGAAGGAGGGCTCGTACATCCCCCGGATCGACTTCACGATGTCATCGGTGACCTGGTAGACGACGTCGTAGAAGCGGACGTCGACGCCGAGCTCCTCGGCCGCTGCCTTGGCGCGGTCGTCGGGATGCACGTTGAAACCGATGACGATGGCCCCGGAGACGGCGGCGAGGTTGACGTCGGCCTCCCCCACCGCACCGACCCCCTCACCGACGATCTTGATGGTGACGTTGGGGTCCTCGAGCTTGGTCACCTGGCTGCGGAGAGCCTCCAACGAGCCGTTGGCCTCGGCCTTGAGGACGAGGGTCATGGTCTTGGTCTCGCCCTGCACGGCGGCGAAGTCCGAGAGGGTGATCCGGCGGACCGGCTGGGCGACCTTTGCCCGCTGCTCATTGCTGCGCAGCTCGGCCAGCGCCCGCGCCGCCTTCTCGGTCTCCATCACCTGGAGCACGTCACCGGCGGTGGCGACGTCGGTGAGCCCGCTGATCAGGACCGGCTTGCTGGGGCCGGCCTCCTTGACCCGGTGACCGGCGTCATCGGTGAGCGCCCTGATCTTGCCGTAGACCCGGCCGACCACCACGTTGTCACCGATCCGGAGGGTGCCGTTCTGGACCAGGACGGTGGCCACCGGGCCCCTCCCCCGCTCCAGCTCGGAGTCGATGACGGTACCGACCGCCAGCCGGTTCGGGTTTGCCCGGGGCGGGCTCACCACGTCGCTGACCAGCAGGATGGTGTCGAGGAGGTCCTCGATCCCCTGGCCGGTGACCGCGCTGGTCTGCACCGTGGGCACGTCGCCGCCGTAGCTCTCGGGGACGACCTGGTGTTCGGCGAGCTGCTGGAGGACGCGGTCCGGGTTGGCTCCGTCCTTGTCCGCCTTGTTGATGGCGACGACCAGCGGCACCCCGGCGCTCCGGATGTGGTGGATCGCCTCCTCGGTCTGGGGCATCACGCCGTC